>CBDURV010000545.1:0-3247 GCA_965369495.1 uncultured bacterium | reverse complement strand
GTCTTCCAGTTGCTCAATAAGGTGGGGGGCGCGGGGTTTTTGGAAGAGGACGAGCAGTTCCTCGAAGGGCTGTCGATCCACGCGGCACTCGCCATCGAGAATGCGCAACTGCATACCAGTGCGATCGAGAAGGAGCGCTACGACCGCGAAGTGGCGCTGGCGCAGAGCGTGCAACGCCAATTGCAGCCGGAGACCTACGAGCGCGAGGTGCGCGGCATTTCGCTCGCGGGCCTGAACGAACTCTGCGAGGACGCTTCGGGTGACTACTACGACTGCGTGGCGGAGTTGCCGGGCGGCAAGATCGCCGTGGCAATCGGCGACGTGAGCGGCCACGGCCTGCAGGCCGCACTCGTCATGGCGGAAACGCGCGCCTACCTGCGCGCCTTCGTCCAGACGATCGACTCGCTCGCGCAGGTCGTCCGACTGCTCAACGATTCACTCGTGCCGGATCTCTCCGACGGGCGCTTCGTCACCTTCTTCGCCGCTCTCATCGACCCCGCGACTGGCGCGGTCGAGTGGTGCAACGCGGGCCACAATCCGCCCATCCTGCGGCGCGCCGCGGACGCCACGGTCACGACGCTCAAGGCGACCGATCCCATCCTCGGCATCATCGACGGTCGTGATTACCACGTCGGCGAGCCGTTCACGCTCGAACACGGCGACGCCATCCTGCTCTACACGGATGGAGTAACGGAGGCGCGCAACGGCGCCGGCGACCTGATGGGCGACCCGCACCTGAACGATCTCTTCCAATCGGTGACGGACGGCACCGCCGCGGCAATGTTGGCCTCGCTGCGCCGCTCCGTACACGAGTTCACCGGCCCCGTCGTGGTGGACGACGACCTGACGATGATCGTCGTGCGGCGCGGGTAGGCGAATGCTGGCGGGCGAGTGCCGGTAGTGGTTCCGATGGGGAAGTTAAATTCCGCTCGCTGCTTCGTCTGGATCCGTCGAGTGGGCCTCGTCTGTGCCGTCCTGCTCGTACTCGCGGTCGTGGGGTGGTGGGGCGCCAGCGCCTACTACGAGAGCCAATTCGAGGCTCGGCTGGACGAAATGCGGGCACGCGGCGTGCGAGTTGACTTGGCGGACTTCAACCGTCCGATGCCGCCCGTTGCCGAGAATGGTGCGCCGATTCTTCAGGCCGCGCAGGCGTGGTGCGAGCAGCACGAACTGGAGTACTGGGATGCGGTTCTGGATGACCCGCCCTATGACGAAGAGGCGTGGAAGCAGATCGAGAAGTGGATCGACGATCTCGCGCCCTGGTTCGAGCAGATCGAGGCGGGCGTTCGCAAGCCGACATGCCACTTCGGCACCGACTACGCCGACGGTTGGGAAGCGGACGTTCCGGAGTTCCCGCTTTCGACCCAACAGGGCAACACCCTTGAGTGGCGTGTGCGGGTCGGAGAACGCCGCAAGCGCCCGGCAGAAATGGCAGTGCGCGATTGCGAGACGCTGCTGCTCTGGGCAAGCAAGATCGAGCCTGTGACCTCCCTTCGCTACCTTGTGGCGGTCACGGTCGATGGGGTCGCTTGCGACCTGATCCAGCGCGCGGCAGCGCAACCGGGGCAGGACGCCGCAGCAATGCTCGCGCGCCTCGAACCGCATCTCGTCGCCGCGGGTGCGGACGACGAGATGTTCGCGGACGCTCTCGAATCCGAGTTCGCGATGTGGGTGCATCAGATACGCGCGTTGGCGACCTGGGACGGATCCGCCGAATTGTGGTTGTCGATCGACGAAAAGGGCGATCAGGCACGCCTGTTTCTCGCGCGCCCGCAACTTTGGCGCACGGCGATTCGTGTCGCCGACGCATGGGAGCGCGGCGCGAAGCTCTGCCTGGCCGACGCTGCCGACACGCCGGATCGACTGCGCGAGTTGGTCGAGAGAGAACGCGCGGGCACGCGGCTCCTGGGAACCCGCGCGATCGCGTATCACGCGATTCTTCCGAAACTCTACAAGCAGCGGCTCAAGCACCGCGCCCGTCTCGCGGTCGCGAGGTTGGGCCTCGCGGCACTCGAGTATCGCGCGGCGAACGGCGAATGGCCGAATGGCCCGGAAGGCGGCCCCATCGATCCCTTCACCCGCGAGCCGTTCGAGTTCGTTCGCGAAGGGGACGCGCTGCACATCGAGGCGGCCGTCCCCTGGCTGGACAAGTACGAAGGCGAGTGGCGAGAGGACGAGCGCATCTATTGGGTGCTGGGCGAGCGATGAAGCGCCTGCGCAAGTGGCTGGGTCGCATCTTGCTGATGTGCACTGTTGTCCTGCTCGCGTGGCTGGGCGCGACGGCGTACTACGAGAGTGAGTTCGACCGCGCCGTCGATGCGCTGCGGGCGCGCGGGGTGCGCGTCGAGTTGGTCGATTTCAATCGGCCTTCTATTCCCGACGAACGCAATGCGGCCGTCGTTGTGCGCGAGGCGTTTGCCAAGCTGGAAACGCATGGGTTCGGCGCGTGCAAAGCGACATGGGTAATTGAGGACAACGAACCGGACGCGGACATCGCGGCTGCATGGACCGAGGTCGAGGCGTGGGTGGACGGTCTGGCTCCCTGGTACGAAGCCGTCGAGCGCGCCGCGCGCATGCCGGAGTGCGAGTTCGGGATCGACTGGACGCAAGGCCACGTCGATATGGCGGAGGTCGTGTCGGTTTCGGCGGAAATCTGCGAGACGCTCGATTGGCGCATGCGTGTCGGCGAGCGTCGCGGCCGTCCTGTCTCCGAATCCTTGCGCGACTGCGAGACGGTTTTCCGCTGGGCTCGGTCGATCAGGGCGGACGCGAGGCTACTCTTCCACCTCCGCAACGTGATCGAGACGGAAGGATGCCGGTTCATCCAGCGCCTCACGCGGCACGCCGATTTCGACGTTCTGGTCGATGGACGACGTCTGGGCCGTTTGCTGATCGACCCCGGCGCACTGGGCAGGCTCGACTCCGCGCTCGACCTCGAACTTGCGTTCGCCATCCATCTGACCCGCCAGTGGGCGTCCTGGTCGGGGTCGCGCCAGTTGACGAGCATCGCGCTCATGCCGGAAGATCGCAATCCCGACTATGGCCGCATGGTCGTCATGCTCGCCTCGCGTCCGCTCGTTTGGCGATCGTCCGCCGCGCAACTCGAGCTGCGGGAACGCGGACGGGCGATCCTGCGCAGAGATGATCGCGACTCGCTCCCTGAACTCGAACGCCTGTTTCCGGAGGACGAATTCGTCAACGACTGGTCTTCCGCTGAATTCCCCTCGCTCAACATTCTCTTGCCGCG
>CBDURV010000544.1:0-3269 GCA_965369495.1 uncultured bacterium | reverse complement strand
GATCACGCCGATGCGCGGCTGGCGCTCGCCGCGGCGTTGCGGGCCGCAGGACGCGGGGCCGAGGCCGACGCCGAGGAGCGTCGTGCAAGCGAGTTGTGGGAGGCGAAGGGCGCGACGCTGCTCGCCGAGCGCGCGCGAAGTGATGTCGCGCGAGTTGTTCCGGCTGCGGCCGCCGTTGCTGCCGCGCCGGCACCACGACCGCGCGTGCGTCCGAACGCGGCGACCGCGGCGCAGGCACGGGTGGACGCAGCCGTCGCCGCCCGCGATTTTGCTGCATTCAGGGCAGTCTTCAGCGAGGACCACTGGGAGATCGATCACCCGACGGGATCTTCGTTTGGGCTCGACGCGGCCGTTGCGTCGATCCAGCGCCTGCTGCGCTCGCGCGAGCCCTACTATGAGATGGAGCCGCTCGTGACGCTCGGCGAATCGCTCCTTCTCACCCGGCGCCGCTCGGGGGCGAGCGGCGCGCTCAGCAGAAGCTACGACGTCGGCGCGTACGAGAATCGGGTTCTCCATGCGTTCGAGACCGATGAACACGGCCTCATCCGGCTCTCGGAGGTCTTTGCCAACGATCACCTCGACGACGCGATCGCTCGGCTCTACGAGCGCCATGCCGAGTTGCTGCCCGAAGGCGCGTCGCGAGAGTGCTCCCTCATGACGGCGCGCTCGCTGGCCGCCATGCTGCTGGCGCCCAACGCTCTCGACCGCGTCGCAACGATCCTCGCGCCCGACTTCGAATCTGTCGATCATCGGCACCTGAGCACGTGGTCCGTGCGCGGCGCTGGGAACTTTCTCGAGCACATGCGCGCCCTGGGCGCGGTTGCCGATGACATCGAAATGCGCACGGAGGACGTCCTCGCGCTCGAGCCGAGCGCGCTGCTCATACGGCGAATGCACTCTGGCACGGGGCGTGCCGGTGGCGGCGCCTACGAGCGGCCCTTCTTCGTACTCTTTGCTACGGGAGCCGACGGACGGCTCTCCCGCGCGGAGTGGTTCGACGCGGACTGCGAGATGGAGGCACTCGCGCGCTTCGACGCGCTGGTCGGAGGTGGCGAAGTCCCGCAGCCCACGCCCTACGCGAACGCCGCAATGCGCGCGTCCGAGCGGATCACCGCGGTGTGGGTAGACAAGGACTGGGAACGCTTCGCGCTGTTGTTGCCGGGCGATTTTCGCCTCTCGGACCGGCGCCGCGGGGTGCAGCTCGAACTCGATCGCGACGAGTTCATCGCCTTCAGCCGCTCGCTCGGCGAGCTGGCCACGACACGCATCGAGTCCGAGATCGTCGCCACGCGGGGCGAGCGGCTGGTTCTGCTGCGGGCGCGCACCGAGGTCGCAGGCGACGAGGTCGGACCCAGCGAAATCGTCTACTTGAACCTGTTTGAAACGGACGAGCACGGCCTTCTGGCGGCCCTGATCCGCTGGGACGCCGACGAGCTCGAGGTTGCCCGCGCGGAGCTGGACGCGCGCTTCGCCGAGATCGGGTCGGGCAGGGTCCGCGACTCGTTCGCGGCGATCGCCAAGCCCAATGCGGCGAGCGAGTGGTTCGGGCGTTGGGCGGCGGTATTCCACGCGCGCGATTGGGAAGAAATGGGCGCGCTCATGACCCCAGGCATGCGTTATGAGGACCGGCGACCGCTGTTCCAATTCACCGGCGACCGGGATCTCGCGATCTCCTCGGCGCGCGAGCGGGCAGAGATCGGCTCCGCCGTAGAGAGCCGCCTGCTGGGGAGCGCGGGCGAACGCGTCGCCGTCCTGCGCGTGCTCTTTTCGGGCGGACCCGCCGACGGGCCCTTCGAGAGCGAGGTCCTGACGTTGATCGAAGTCGACGAGGCGGGTCTGCTGGTCGACGTGATCCACTTCGATCCCGACGACGCTCACGCTGCAAAGCGCGAGGCCTGGGCGCGCTGGGCGGCGATCGATCCCCATGCGGCGGCCGTGGTGAGGCCGTTCACCGACGCGATCGACGCCTTCAACGAGCAGAACGCCGTCAAGTGGCGTGCGGCGTTTGCGGACGATCTCGTGGTCGAGGACCACCGGCTCGCGGGGATGGGTCGAATCGACGGAGCGGATGCCTACACGGCAAGCGTCGTCGCTCTCTGGGAGATCGCGCCGGTCACGCGTGGCGAGCACGGGTGGTATTGGCCGGCCTTCGATCGCCACGGTGCGGTCACCGTCCTGCGTCGCACGGGGACCGTTCCGGACGGCGGCGACTTCGAGAGCGAGTATCTCTACCTCTATCTCGTCGCAGGGGGCCGCATCACTCGCGTCGAGATGTTCGAGCTCGATGCACGCGACGAGGCCCTCGCGCGCTTCGAGGCGCTGCGTCCGGAGCCCCTGCGCACCCCACCGAACACGGACGCCGCCCGCGCTAACGAGCCGGTCGCTTCGACCTCGTTGCCGGCGTCGCTGCGCTTCGCAAACGCCGCGACTCGGACGGTCGAGCGCGCGACCCAAGCGCTGGGAGCCCGTGACTGGGAGCGCTTCGGCGCGCTCTTCGCGCCGGAGTTCCGCAACTTCGACCGGCGGGCGATGATTCGGCTGGAGAGCGATCGCGAGCAGTGGCTCGCTGCGTTTCGCCAGATCATCGAGATGACGTCCGTGCCCCCTGCGCCGGTGGTGCTCGCCACGCGAGGCGATCGGCTCGCGATGGTGCAAATGTCCTGGCAAGGCGCGGCAGGCGACGTCGGTCCGAGCGAGATCGACTGGCTGCTGGTCATCGAGGTGGACGAGCGCGGCGACCACGTAGCGGTCGTTGACTTCGACCCAGACGACCTCGACGGGGCGTACGCGGAGCTCGATGCACGCTGGGCAGCCGGTGAAGCCGCGTTACACCCGCGTGCGTCGGAATGGGTCGCTGCCTTCCAGCGCGGCTTCGCCAATCGCGATTGGGATGGGCTGGCGGCACTTGCCGCCCCCGACCAGGTCGCTGTGAATCACCGCACCGTGGGCTGGGGGACGCTGCGTGGATCGGACGCATGGGTGCCGACGCTACAGGCGCTGGTCGAGCTCGCCGCCGACGCGCGGCTGCGCATCCACCACCTCCGCACCTGCGAACGCGGGGTGTTCTGGCAGTCCGCATGGCTGGGGACGCGCGACGGCGGCGCCTTCGAAACGCCGCAGCTGGTCGTGGTGGAGCTGGACGAGCGAGGCCGGCAGACCCGGATGGACGTGTGGGACGACGACGAGCTCGACGCCGCCCGCTCGCGCTTCGAGGCTCTTGCTGCTTTCGCGTCGCCCGATCGGTCTGATCCGCGCGCGGCGCTCGTGAG
>CBDURV010000543.1:0-3272 GCA_965369495.1 uncultured bacterium | reverse complement strand
GGCGAGCTTGCAGTGGGACTGGCTCTCGCACGCGCCGCCGGCGCGAAGCCTGACCGACGCCGAGGGGCGCTACCAATTCCACGATCTGCCCGTGCGCGATGTCGCGCTGTTCGCCGGTCACCCGCGTTCGGTGCCCTTCCACATTCGCACGATCGACTTCCCCGCCGTTGCACGCTACGACATCGTATTGCAGCGCGGCGGCCGCGTGCACGGTCGCGTCACCGACGCCGATTCGGGAGCGCCGATCGCCCACGCACGCGTGCGTGTGATGGGTTACTTCCAGCATCGCGCCGAGGCGACAACCGACCGCGACGGCCGCTACACGATCGAGTCGCTGCCCCCGACGGTTCTCAACTCGATCGACGCGGTCGTTCCCGGCTACTACCACGTCCGCACCGCAGCGGATGAAAAGACTCTCTCGATCCGTCTCGACGCGGGTGACGTGTGCGAGCGCGATCTTCTGGTGCGCCGCGCGCCGCGCCTGCACGGAACCGTGCGCGGCCCCGACGGACCGCTTGCGGATGTCGTCGTGCAGACCATGCAGTGGGGCAGCATGCGCGAGGGATGGAAGGCCGAAACGCGCACGAGTTCCGACGGCACCTACGCGCTCGCCACCCGGCCCGGGCGACACGCGCTGGCCATCGGCACGATGCGCTTGCAGATCGAGGGGTACGTCTTCACCTCCGACCTCAAGCGTGCCACCGGCAAGGAGCCCTGGATCGTGGACATGCCGCAGCGCGGCGAACTGCGGCGCGACCTGACACTCGTCGAAAACCGCATGTTCGTTGGCGCGTGCAGCGCCGATGGTGTCGCGCACGATGCCGACGGCGCGCCACTCGCCGGCGTGCGCATCCGCATCGGGATGAACGCGGCCATCAGCGATGCCGAAGGGCGGTTTCAATTCTCGAACTTGCCCGCGGGACAGCAGTTCGTCATGGCGGATCTTCCAGGCTGGGTGCTGCCCAAGCCGCTGACGGTCCTGCTCTCCCCGAATGCGCCGCTTTCGGGAGTCGAGGTCCGCATGCACCGGGCTGCTTCTCTCGCCGGCGTCGTGCGGGGCGATTCGCTCGACGCGCCGTTCGTCCTTATGGCGGTCGTGCCGTCGTCCAACGGGCAGAGCGGCGCGGCGCAGCGCGAGACCGAGTTGGCGAAGATGTGGAGTCGCGCCCGGCGCATTCCCGTCAGCAGCGACGGCACGTTCCGCATCGACGATGTTCCCACCAACCGTGGACTCCTGCTGCGCGCGGGCGCGCTGAACGCGGCCCTGAGCGATGCGGTTCCGATCAAGCCGGGCGGACGATACGAATTCACGCTCGAGAGCGGCGCCTCGTTCGCCGGACGAATCGTGGTTGACGGCGAGGGCGCGCCCATCGCAGGCGCGGAGATCACCGTGAAGCCGGCGCCGGAGTCCGCGACCGGGCCGTACGCCAACTGGTTCAACGATCGCGACCAGACGGTCGTCGCAGTCAGCGACGCAGACGGCCGATTCGAACTGCGCCATCGCCGCGGGGAGTACCTCATGCGGGCTGGCGCCGCGGGTCGCATTCAATCCGCGCCGGTGCGCGTCCGGGCCGGTGACCGGCAGCTCGTGATCCGCCTGGCGCCAGAGGTGGCCATCCGCGGGACGGTGCTGTTCGCGGACGGCAAGCCGGGAGTCGCGCTGCGCGTGCTGGCGGAGACCACCGACAAAACCCATCGTTCCCCGACGGTCAACACGAGTCCGCAGGGCGCATTCTCGGTGACCGGTCTGCGTTCGGGCCGGTATCGCCTCACGGTCGGTGGCCTCGGCGCTCGCACGCGCACCGTGGGGCCGTTCGAAGTCGGCCGTGCGGATGTGGAAATTCGGGTGGAGCGCGCCGGACCCGGCGAGGGCGAGGAGTGGCCCACGCCCCAGGAGGGCTCGGGAGAGATTCGCGGCCGCGTGCGCGATCCCTCCGGCAACGGACTCCGCGGATACCGCATCTGGGCCGTCAAGTCGGGCAGCCCCAAAAACCTGCTCGGCAACCGTGTCGCGATCTCGGGAGCTGGCGGCGTGTTCGCGATTCGCGGACTCGGCGATAGCAGCTACCGCATTCGCGCCAGCGCGCCGGGGGCACTGTTGCTAATCGACAAGGAAGGCGTCCAGGCGGACGCGCGCGACCTTGAATTCGTCTTCGATTCGATCGCGGGCGTGCTGGTGGACGACGCCGGCAAACCGCTCAATGCGCGACGGATTCGCGCCATACACACGCTCGATCCGAGCAGGTCGCGCGATGTCTACACCGAGGCCGATGGCTCATTCCGCATCGAGGGGCTCATTCCCGCCGAATACCGACTGATCCTCAAGCGAGCCAGCCGTAAGACGCCGGATGCTCGCCTCTCGCCCGCCACAACGAAGAGCGGAATCGCGGATCTGCGCCTTGTCGCCTCCACCGGCGCGGTGATCACGGGGGTCGTCGCGGACGAGCGCGGCACGCCACTCAAGGATGTGATGGTCAGCGTGCGCGTCGGCAGCCACCAGCACACCGACCGCACCGGGGAGAATGGGCGCTTTCGAATCAGCGGCCTGGAGCAGGGGCGCGACTACGAGGTTCAGGTTCGCGCCCGCAAGTTCGTCGGCAAAGTAAGACAAGGCGTCCCGGGCGGTACCACAGGCCTGCGATTCATGCTGAGCACCGGCTTCGCGGCGAGCGGACGGTTGCTCGACGGCAGCGGCAACGGCCTTGGCAGGGTCGATCTGCGCAGCGCGCCGAAGGGCAGCGAGCTGTGGGTCTACGCCAAGACCGATGCCAAGGGTGCGTTCACGCTGCACGCCCTGCACGCCGGCGAGAACATCGTCGAGGCCTTCCGATCAACGGGGAATGGTGTGCGTTGGGTCGCAGTCGGGTCCGTCCGCGGCGGCGAGACCGGCGCTAGCCTGAAAGTGCCGTAACCGCCTCCCGGTAGAGCACGTCGGCGAGCGCGTCCAGTTCGTCCAGTGTCAGGGTCTTGGACGCCTTGAATTCGACGCAGGACCGGCCGCTCCGCAGGCGCCCGAGCGTCTCCGCGTGGCGGTCGAGCACGCTCGTGACCATCACGTACATCATCGGTCCTTTTTTGCGCGTCGCGAAACCGAAGCACCACTTGCCGTCGACCGTCCAGACCGGGTAGCCGTTGGGCATAATCGGATCGACGCCTGGCAGCACTCCCTCGATCTTCTTGCGCAGGCTGCGAAGAGCCGTCCGCTGATCCTCGGGTGCGTCCTCGATGTAGGCGTCCAACATTCCCCGAGCGTACCCCATCGCCATCCCGTG
>CBDURV010000542.1:0-3283 GCA_965369495.1 uncultured bacterium | reverse complement strand
GAGTCCCGTCGTCACGGAGGTGCAGGTCCCGTGATGCGCGCGGCGATCATCATCGCGGGACTGCTGGCGGGCATCGTCATCGGGCAGCAACTGCACGGCGGCACGGGCCGCGCCGAAATGGACCGAGCGGGTGCGACTGGCGCGGCACCCGACTCCGAGTCCACGACCACGCAGGTGGAAGAGGCGCTGCCCGCGGACGAAAACGAGCGCACCTGCGAATTCGACGTGCGGCTGCCCAACGGGGAGCAACCGGATGTGGCGCGCGTCACCGTGACCACCGACGAAAACGAACGCACCCTGCGCTGGACGCCGAAACGCGGCGCCGTGCGTCTCGCGGCGGTGGACTCGGACATCCGCGCGGAGGCTGAATCTCTGCGTTCGCCCAGCGTCTTCGTTGGCGCAGATGATGAGCCGGGAACGATTCGACTCGTCTTGACGGCGCGACCCGGAATTCACGGTCGAGTCCTTACGCCGGCGGGCTGGACCCCTGCGCGCATCTGGCTCAACATCGGACACGCGGAGAACTACAAGAAACCGGCGGACTTCGCGCGCCTCCGAGCTGCTCGCCGGTCCCCCAGCGCCCCCGAATACCGCTACGAAGTGAAGGACCTCGAACCGGGAAGCTACGTGGTGGCTGTGTCGCTCGATGGCCGCACGGCCGACAAGCACGTCGTCGTCGAGGTAACCGACCGACCGATCGAGAAGGACCTCGTGTTCGATTCGTTCGCACGCCCGCACCATCGCGAGGTTGTCGTGCTCGGCCCGGACGGCGTCGGCGTCACAGGGGCGCGCTTCTGGGTCTATGCGAAAACCGACCGAACCATCAACATGGGCGGCCCCGGATTCGATTTCGGCGGCGGCCGCTACCTGATCCAATGCCCGGACACACTCGAGCGCGCGACCGAGCGCTCACTCACGGTGCAGACCGATCAGTACGGGAAGATCGTCGCTCCCGGCGCGCCCGCGGGCACGGAGGGTGTCACGACCGTGCGCTATCCGCCACCCGGCCTGCTTGATGTCGTGGTCGAGGGATTCGCTACGAGCCCGCATGCTCCGTATCTGCGCATCGATCTTCGCCTTCCGGGCAGCGGCCCTCGCTCCAGCCTGTCGCGACCGTCCGGCATCGACGTGCGGGGAGTTCGGCGCTTTGCGGCAGTGCGCCCCGGAAAGGTGCTGCTCACCCTGGAGTTGGTCGATGGGTGGCAGATGCGCGCAATTGCACGCCGGAAGTTGGAGGTGCACTCCGGCGCCAACGAGGTGCGCTTCGCGATTCCGACGCTGCACCCGCTGCGCATCGAGTGCGCCAAGCCCACCGACGCCGGCACGATCAGCCTGCAACTGCTGACGCCGGACGCGCTCCGATTCGCGCGACAGTTCGAGCTTCCCAAGAGTGGCGCAATCGAGTTCACGCGTCTGGTGACGGGAACATACGAACTGGCCGGAGCCACCGACGGCCGCATCTGGCGCCGCCGCTTCAACATCCCCGACACCCCCCTACTCCGTGTAACTCGGTAGTACGGCGTCAGACACCTTTTTTCCATTTAAGTGACCTCGGGCGAGGACACTGAAGCGCGTGCGCCCGCCCCGTCGGCGGGAAACGAACTCCCGGTCGCGGCGCGAAGAACGGGAAGATGGAAAAATAGTGTCTGACGCCGTACCACTAAGTTAGGTGGTACTTCTCCATTTTGCGCTGGAGGGTGAACCTTGAAATCCCCAGCGCGTCCGCGGCCTTGGTCTTGTTGCCGTCGGTGATCATGAGCGCCTTACGGATCTCCTCGACCTCGACCTGCTCGACGAGCTGCTCCAGGTTGCGCACTTCGTCAGGCGCGGAGTCGGGACCAATGAGTCCGGTCGGGCCGCGGCGCACGTGCTCGGAGAGGTCCTCGTCGTGGATCACGTCTCCGGCGACGGCGATCAGTCGCTTGATCTCGTTTTCGAGTTCGCGGATGTTGCCGGGCCAGTTGTAGACCTCGAGCGCGGCCAGCGCGCGCGGCGTCATCTGCTTGGGCTTGTGGCCCGACGGCGCGAACGCCTTGAGGAAGTGCCCAACCAGAATCGGCACGTCCCCGCCGCGCTCGCGCAGCGGCGGCAACAGGATGCCCAGAATCTTGAGCCGGTAGAAGAGGTCCTCGCGGAACTCGTGCTCATCGACCATGCGGCGCAGGTTGCGGTTGGTCGCGGAGACGATGCGCACGTCGATCTTGATCATCTTCTTGCCGCCGACGCGACGCACCTCGCGCTCCTGCAGCACGCGCAGCAGCTTCTTCTGCAGGTCGGGGCTCATGTCCCCCACCTCGTCGAGGAAGAGCGTGCCGCCGTTGGCCACTTCGAACAGGCCCTGCTTGTCGCGATCGGCTCCCGTGAAGGCGCCGCGCACGTGGCCGAAGAGTTCGCTCTCGATGAGCGTTTCGGGAATCGCCGCAACGTTTTCGGCGACGAACGGCCCCTTCTGGCGCGAGCCGTTGTAGTGGATGGCGCGCGCGATGAGCTCCTTGCCCGTCCCGTTCTCGCCCTCGATGAGCACCGGCTCCTCGCTTTCGATCACCTTGTCGAGCAGCGAGAACACGCTGCGCATCGGCTTGCTGTCGCCGATGATCTGCTTGTAGGAGTACTTCGTCTCAAGCTCGTCCTGCCGCAGCTTGAGCGCGTTCTTCATCTCCTTCAGCACGCCGCCCTGCTCCTCGTACTTGTTCTTCATGTCCGAGAGCGCGGAGTTGAGACGTGCCAGCAGATGCTCGCGCTCGCGCGTCAGGCGTGCGCGCAGGATGGCGCCCGCCGCGAGATCGGCGAAGCTCTGCAGGATGCGCAGGTGCTCCGTGCCGAACACGCCGCGTGCGATGCGGTTGTCGATGTAGACGACGCCGACGGTAATGCCCGTCTTCTCCTTGAAGGGCAGGCACATCACGGAACGCGGCGCGATCTCGTGGATGCTCGCGAACTGCTGGAAGCGTCCGTCGCTGGTCGCATCCACGGTCAGAATCGGCTCGCCGCCCTTGGCGACCTGCTCCGCGATGGAACGCGAGAACCCGACTTCGGGATTCATCACGTCTTCCTTCTGGAAGTTGCGCGCGACCGCCACCTCCATTTCGCCGTCCTCGAGCAGCACGAGGAAGCCGCGCTCCGCCTGCACCATCTCGACCACGTGGTCCATGATGATGTTGAGGATGCGGTCGAGATCCATCTCGGAGTTGAGCGCCCCGGCGATGCGCTGCAGACGCTCGAGACGGTCCGCCTCGCTCGGCAACGGCGCCTGGTAAAGGCGGTCCGGATCGACGCCTGCCCA
>CBDURV010000541.1:0-3289 GCA_965369495.1 uncultured bacterium | reverse complement strand
GCCCTTGAGCTTGCTGGTGCCGAGCTGAACGATCAGTTCGTTGACGCGCTCGGCGCGTTCGCTGAACTTCTTCGCCTGTCTGGGCGCGTCCACGATCGCGTGGTCGTATGCGGCCGCCTGCTCGTAGGAGGTCTTCGCGACCCAGCCGAGCACGGCCACGAGAATCGCCATGACGACGACGTAGAGTTTGACCGGATCTTCGGTCATCGACGCCTCTTCCGTTTCTTTTCAAGACGCCAGCTCATGGTGACCTTGCCGTACTGCGAATCCTTGATCGGGCGCCAGCTCCAGCCGCCCTCGGGCTTGAGCCCTTCCATTTCCGGGAGTTCCGAAATGGCGCGCTCGATCGTGCCGGCGGCGGTGGCATCGCGCACGATGATGCTCACGCGCGCGCTCCTCTGCTTGACCTCCAGCCCATCGAAATCGATGTATTGGATGTCCTTGTGATGCTTCTGGACCGCGCCCATGATCGCGTTCCAGCGACTGAGCGCGCTCTGGATCGGCTCGAGGCCCTGCCCGCCCACCTTGCTTTCGAGGTGGCGTTGCATGCGGCGCAGCGTCCGGTTGTAGCGCTCCAGTGTTTCGTACGCGGGCTTCTGATCCTCGATGTCCTTGGCCGCAACCCGAAGGCGCTCCGGGACGAGGCCGTCGCCCAACTTCGCGAACCCGTCGCAGACCATGTTGAACTCTTTGTAGGCGTCGGTCTGGATGCGCGCGTAGATGTCGCGGCGCAGCGTGGACTTCTCGTAGACGAAGAGGAACGAGGCCGCCATGAGGGCGAGGAACACGAGCGTGACCGCGACCGCGAGCGCGTTCTTGAGCAGCTCGAACTTGTTCGCGACCTTGAGATCTTCCTGGCGGAAGTCGAGGCCGAGTGAATCGTGTCCGAGCCCCTTGAGCGCCAGGCCGAGCACCAGCGCGGAGCTGCTGTCGAAGTCGGCGCGCAGGTTCTCGTCGTCGCCGTTTTTTCCGCTCCCGATCTTGCCGGCGAAGTGGTCGCCCGGGCGGAAGACCTCGATCGGCTTGCCGAGGCGCGCGGACAACATGTCGAGCAGGCCGGGCACGCGCAGGCCGGGGCCGGTCATGATGATGCGCTCCACGTCTCCGCCGCCCCGCAGGGCCGCGCTGCTGCGTACGAATTCACGCTTGAGGCGGGCGACGAACTCATCCCGCTTCTGGCGGAAGAGGTCCATCTCCAGCTCGGCGTGGCTCTTCTCGGTATCGACGCGGTCGTCGAGTCCGCCGTCGGCGGGAATGATCAGGTCGCCTTCGCTCTTGCCCGAGCTGATCTCGAGTAGCTTCGCGTCGGCCTCGGTGAGCTCGATGTCCATGTCGCGCGCGAGTCCGTGCGCGATCGAATCGATGCCCATGCGGACCGAGCGCACGGCGCGCAGCGATCCGTCCTCCACGAAGAGCAGCTCGGTGGAGCGCTGGCCGATGCTGATCACGACACAGTTGGGCGTCTCTTCGAAGAGGCCGGCGTACTCGATGGCGTGCAGAACGCCCAGTTCGTCGAGGTCGATCGCGAGCAACTCGATGCCGCCGGACCGGCACGCCTCGATGCGGCGACGGATGTCCTCTTTTTTCGCGGCGAAGACGAGCAGGTTGGCGCCTTCCGCGGTTTCGCCAACCTTGACGTACTGCACGATCACGTCGTCCGCGTCGCAGTCGTGGAGGTGGTGCTCGACCTCGTACTTGATCACCTTCCGGATCTGGTCGTTCGCCTTGAAGGGGACGGGGATCTCGCGCGTGACGGTGTCATGCGCATCGACACAGCCGATGACCGCGTTCTTGGCGAACCGCCCGCCGCGGAAGATCTCGTTCAGCGCGTCCTTCAGCTCTTCGGGGTCGGGCTGGCCGCCGCGCTGGGCGACCGCGCGCTCGACGTAGCGCTGCACCTTGATCTTCTTGCCGCTGCCGACAAGTTCGACTGCGCGCACTCCGCGCGCGTGGATTTCAAGGCCGACTGACTTGCTCATGGAAGCCCAACATCCTATCCGCCAATCCCCGGAGTTGCGGGGGCCGTTTCGGCGAGAATCTTGTCGATCTTGTGGAGCGAGATGTCGCGCAGTTTGTAGATCCGCTTCCAGTGCTCGGCGTCGAGTTCGGATTGGATTTTCGACTTTTCCCCGTCGTACCCGGCGAGCACCCCGCGGATGAGCCTCGCCTGGCTCGGGGTCAGGTCGTAGCGGGTGGTCCATTCGGTCATGCGGCGCTCAAGCGACCGGGTCGCCGGCGGGCTTGCCGCGCGCAGGCTCCCGACCCAGGTGCCGAGTCCCACGCCGCCAATGAAGGCGAGCGCGACGCACGTGATGATCAACGCCTTGAATTCGCGCATCAGCGACGCTCCAGCAGCGGGTCGGAGCCGGCCGTCAGGCCGTCCACGAGATCGGGCACGACTTCGATGGCCATGTAGGCGATGCCGACCGCCGCCAGGATGGCCGCCGCCACGAGCACACGTCGCAGGAAACGGCGCATCTCCAGCACCTGCTGGGTGGGCTGCAGTATCTGCTGCTTGGGCTGAGGGGCCCGCAATTGCGCGCGGGCTGCCACCTTCGCGGCAAAACCGTGCGACGGATGGGGCGCGCCCTCGAGCACCGCGGCGCGTATCAGACGCGCCTCGTCGATGCGCTCTTGGAGCACCGGGTCGCGGGCCGCCTGCGCCTCGATGGCGTCGGCGTCCGCGGGCGGCAGTTCGCCGTCCACGTAGAGCCAGATGTCGGGATTAGGCACTTTCTGAGCCCTCCCCCGTCGGACCGAGAGCGTGCGAGGACAAACCCCGCGAAGCCGCGCCGACGACGCTGTGTTTACGGAGCATCACCGCGAGGAGGCGCGGCGCAGCGGGGTGCCGCCGCAGCCGGTCGAATCCAGGCGGAGGGTTCAGACAGTGCCTATTCACCTTGCTTCTCCAGGGCGCTCTTCAAGCGCCCGCGCGCGCGGTGGAGCCGACTCTCGACTGTGCCAATCGAGACTTTCAGCACCGCGGCGATTTCGTTGTAGCTCATGCCTTCCAGCTCACGCAGGGCGAGCACCTCCCGATACCGCGGGGAGAGTGTCTGGATGGCTTGGCGGACGCGGCGGCGCGCCTCGGCCTGCTGCGCCTCGTCGGCGGGGCCGGTCGCCCCCGACTCCAGTCCGTCGTCCTCGTCGAGTGCGACGGAGGGGCGGCGGGATCGCTTTTTCAGATGGTCTTTGGCGGAGTTGGCGGCAACGCGATAGAGCCAGGTGTAGAAGCGCGAACGGCCGTCGAAAGCGGTGATGCGCGTGAAGACCTTGAAAAAGACCTCCT
>CBDURV010000540.1:0-3300 GCA_965369495.1 uncultured bacterium | reverse complement strand
TCGGCGAACTCGAGCTCAAGGGTCGCCAGCCCGTGCGCCTGCGGTTTCCCCGCTACGCCGAGGACCGCATCTACCGTGGCCGCGCCGAGTTCGGCGACTATCGCATCCGGCTCGGAGAGGTGCGCGAACTTAAGGTCCATCGATCCACCCCGCGCCTGCGCGATCTCGATCCCGTGGCTGCGGCCGAAGGGAAGGAGATCGAGATCGGGAAGTCCAAGCCGCGTTGACGCCGTGCGTGACGCCCGAGGGGCGATACCTCCAGGATTTCGACACGCGCGACCTGCCCCGCTACACCAGCGATGTGTTGGTCATCGGCGCGGGCATCGCGGGTCTGAGCGCGGCGCTGGCTGCCGCGGACGGCGGCGCCTCCGTGCGGCTGCTTGCCAAGGATGCGCGCGAACGCTGCAACACCGCGAAGGCCCAGGGCGGCATCGCGGTCGCAATCGACCCCGACGATGATCCCACCGAGCACGCCAGCGACACCTTGCGCACCGGCGGAGGCCTCGCGGATCCCGCGGTCGTGGATCTCGTCACGCGCGAAGCGCCCGCGGCACTCGAGGCCCTGGTCGCGCGCGGCGCCCAGTTTGATCAGAAGGGGCCTGGGGGCTTCGACCTGGGCCGCGAGGGCGCGCATTCGCATCGGCGCATCGTGCACGCGTTCGGCGACAACACCGGAGCGGAGATCATGCGCGCGCTCGGTGCGGCCGCCGATGCGCACCCCGGCATCCGGATCCAAGACGACGGATTCGTGCTCGATCTGCTGACGGCGCAAGGCCGCTGCGTCGGGGCGCTCGTACGAGGCGCAACGGGCGCGCTTCACGTCGCCGTGGCGCGCGCCGTCGTGTTGGCCGCCGGCGGCGCGGGTCGGCTCTACCGCGAGACGTCGAACGTGCGCGGCGCGACCGGAGACGGCATCGCGGCCGCCTATCGCGCCGGCGCCACGGTGCGCGACATGGAGTTCGTGCAGTTTCATCCGACGACGCTCTACCTCGCCGGAACGGATCGAATCCTCGTCACCGAGGCGGTCCGCGGTGAAGGCGCGCGCATCATCGACAACCATGGCGAACGGTTCCTGCCTGCCATGCATCCCGAGGGCGAACTCGCGCCGCGCGATGTGGTCTCGCGCGCCATCGTGCAGCGACTTCAGCGTCCCGACGTCACCGGCGTATTCCTCGACCTGCGGCACTGGCCGCACGGCCGCGTCGCGGAGCGGTTCCCGGGCTTGCAGGCGACCTGCGCGCGCTACGGCATCGAGCCCGAGCGCGACCGGATTCCCGTGCGGCCCGCCGCGCACTATCTGGTCGGGGGCGTCGCGGCAGACGTGGATGGGCGCACCTCACTTGCGGGACTCTACGCGTGCGGCGAGGCGTCCTGCACGGGGCTGCACGGCGCCAACCGGCTGGCGAGCAACTCGCTGCTCGAAGGGCTGGTGATCGGGCAGCGCACCGGGCGCGCCGCCGCCGCCGCACGAACGACCGGAGGGGCGGATCTGTTCGCCGGCGAAATCGCGCACCGCACGGGTCGCCCGCAGAATGGGCGCGCGCGGGAAGCAGGCGTCGATGTGGAGGATCTACGCAAGTCGCTGATCAGCCGCATGTGGCGCTCCGCCGGGGTGCTGCGCGACGGCGCCGGGCTTTCCGATGCGGCCGGCGCGATCGAATCCTGGCGTCGGTTCCTTTCGCGGGCGAACCTCTATGGCCGCGCGGGGTTCGAACTCGAGAACCTGCTGTTGTTGGGGTCGCTCGTCGTGGCTGCGGCGCTGCGGCGGGAGGAGAGCCGCGGTACGCACGCGCGACTCGATTTCCCCGAATTGGACGACGTGCGGTGTTGCGGCAGCTATCGGTGGACCGCAGGGTCCGAACCGGTTTTTGTTCCCTTGGAGACGATTCCCAGTGGTGGAAAAAGATAAGCGGAGTAAGCGGCGGAAGGAGGGCGAGCGCGCCATCCTCGTTGGTGTAACGCTCCCCGACGACCCGGAAACGCATGAGCATCCGCTCGATGAACTTGCCCGCCTCGCGGAGACGGCGGGGGCGATCGACGTGGGCCGCATCATGCAGCGAAGAGGTCGGCCCGATCCGACCACCTACATCGGCAAGGGCAAGGCGCAGGAGGTCGCGGAGCTGGCGCGCGAGCGGGACGCGGACCTGATCATCACCGACGTCGATCTGACGCCGGCGAAATTGCGCAACCTCGAGGCGATCCTGGACCTGCGCGTCATCGACCGCACGGAGTTGATCCTGGACATCTTCGCGCTCCACGCGCGATCGCACCAGGCGAAGCTGCAGGTGGAACTGGCGCAGGCGCAGTACGTACTGCCGCGCCTCAAGCGCATGTGGAGCCACCTCAACCGCGAGGGCGGCACGGGGCAGAGCAGCGCCATCGGTACGCGCGGCCCGGGCGAGAAGCAGATCGAGATCGACCGTCGCCTGCTGCGCACGCGCATACGCGATCTCAAGGACCGGTTGAAGGCGATCGCGGAAAGGCGCGAGCGCATGGCGTCGAGTCGCGACAGCTACTTCAAGGTGAGCATCGTCGGCTACACCAACGCCGGCAAGTCGACGCTCCTGCGCGCCCTGACCGGCGAGGACGCCTTCGTCGCCGACCAGCTGTTCGCGACGCTCGACACGCAGACGCGCGCGTGGATGCTGGGCAACGGCAAGCGGGTCTTTCTGTCCGATACCGTCGGGTTCATTCGCAACCTGCCGCACAACCTCGTCGCGTCGTTCTACGCGACGCTGGAGGAAGTGCGCGTTGCCGACCTGATTCTGCACGTGGTCGATGCGTCGCATCCCGATGCGAAATCGCAGATGGCGGCCGTCGAGGAGGTACTCGAGGAAGTGGGGGTCGGTTCCACGCCGCGCCTGCTCGTGCTCAACAAGCGCGACGCCGTCGAGGATCCGCTCGAACTGCGCTATCTGGCGCACGACCGCGAACCCGCCGTGGCGGTTTCGGCCCGCAGCGGCGAGGGTATCGACGAACTGACCCACGCCGTTGAACGCCACATCCGCGCCACGCAGGCCGAGGCGGAGTTCCGCTTGCCCGCTGGCGAGGGCAAGCTGCTCGCGTGGCTCTCCGACCACGGGACCATCGTCCATCGCGCCTACGATGACGACGGAACCGTCGCCGTGCGCGTGCGACTTGGCCCGGCCGACCTGGCCCGCGCCGGGCGCATGGTCGAAGCACTCGAGAAGAACGGCAACGGTTCCGACTAGCGCCGCGGTACCGCGTCTCAACGGCGTAAGCCGTTGAACCAGCAACCCGGCGTCTCAACGGCGTAAGCCGTTGAACCAGCAACCCGGC
>CBDURV010000539.1:0-3305 GCA_965369495.1 uncultured bacterium | reverse complement strand
CCTACCTCGGCAAGGGGAAGGTGAAGCCGGCGCGCAAGACGCTCGATCGGGCGGTCAAGGCAGGGTTCGAGGGACACAAGCTCTCCGAACTGGAAATGGAAGTGCTGCTGGCGGAAGGCAAGGTCGATGACGCGGCGGAGGTTCTTACCGCGCTGGCCCACGATCCCGCCAATCGGCTCGTCGCCGCGATCAAGTCCGCGGATCTGCACCTGCGCACCCACCCCGAGCATCACGTGCTGCGCGATGCGCTCTGGGAGGTCGCGCTTTCGCGGGATGCGTTCGATGTGGCCTGCAGCCATCTGTCGGCGCTGGTGAAGGCGCGCGCGGTGGACGGGGACGCGCGCACGAAGGTGCTGCTGGCGCGCAAGGATGCGGTCGGCGCGACGGCCATCTTCCTGTTCGCCTCGCTGGGCGCCATCCAGGTGGATCGCATCAAGTTGGCCGACCGCCTGCTCGAAAACGAGCGCGGCGCGATTCTTCTGCAGGGCTGCGTCGAGGCGCTGCACAAGAGCGGGTACGACGACGGTGCCATCAACTACGTGCTGGCGCAGTTCGCCAAGCGCGGCGGCGACAACGAGGGCTTCCTCGAGTTTGCCGGCAAGGCGTTCGAGGAGAACCCGGACGAGGTCTGGACGTGGACCGAGGGCCACGCCGCGCCGACCGAACTGGTCGAGATCGCGTCGCGCAAACGGTCGCTCCCGCATCTGTTGCGTGCGTTGGGCAAGGCGGACGATGAGGCGATCATCGACGTGGCCAAGCGCGCGGAAAGCGCCGGTACGACCGGGGCCGCCCTGCGCGCGGTGGCTCTCTTGGCGCAATCCAAGGTGCGCAACGCGTGTCGCGTGCTCGAAAAGGCGGTCGCCGACGACCCCGCCAGCGCCGTTCCGTTGGTCGCGTTCCTTAACGAGAAGCGCGACCAGTGGTCCGGCACGGGCATCGTGTTGGCGGCCGTGCTCGGTGCCGAGGAAAGCGACGCCAAGTCGATCGGCCTCGCTGCCGACGCGCTGCTGCGCGACTCGGGCGAGCGCGACGAGGCGTGGATGCGCGTCGCGGAGCGTCTGGTTCCGTTGGCCGCCAACCGCGACGACCTGCGTTTCGAGTTGGGTGCGCAGCGTCTGCGGGATGGCAACTGCGACGCAGCGGCGACGCTGATCGAGGCGGAACGCCACCTCGAACTCGCCTCGCGCTGGGCGCGCGACGGGCTGTTGCAAAATGGTGACTCTTCCGTCGTCCTGCGTCGTGCGGCCACGGTGGCGGAGGAGTCGGGGACCACGGCCGATCACGCCGACTGGATCCTGACCGCCGCGCGCAGCGACGCGGATCTGCTGGCCGAACTGGGCCGTTCGCTATCCAGTGGCGCGGCGGTTTCCATCGACACCGCGCTCACGAGCGCGCGGGCGCTGGCTTCGCGGGGCGCGCAGAAGGAAGCCGCCGGCATCCTGGCGCAGTTGCCGCTCGATCCCGAGACGGGCGCTGCGGTGGAGACGTTCCTGCGCGACGAGAAGCTTGCCGACACGAAGGAGTTCGCGACGACCAGCTTCCGCAGCGCGCTCGCGCGCGGCGACGGTCCGGCGGCGCGACGGCTATTCGAGCGGGCCTCCGGCAACGTGCAGGCGCTGACGCGCGAGGCGGCGCGCCACGCGGAGGCGGCGCGCGTGTTGGCGGAAATCCTGATCGAGCATGACAAGGCCGAGGTCATCGCGCCGCTGCTCGAGGAGCGCCGCGTGGCGGGCGACAACGCGCGTACGCTGTTGCCGCTCGTCGATTCGCTGCTCAAGAAGTCGCCCAAGCTGGCGATGGGGCGTCTGTTGCGCGGTCGGCTGCTGCACGCCATGAACCGCGATCGCGATGCGGTGCGCGACCTGAGCAGCCTGCTCAAGGGCACCGGCCAGAGCGAGGCGGCGTTCGATCTGCTGGGCGAGATGCTGGAGGGCGAGGCCGCGGGTCCGGCCAGCCTGGGGCGCGCCGACATCCTCGTGAGCCGCGGCGGCGCGCTCGATGCGGTGGACGAACTGGTCGGATCGCAGGCTTCGCCGGCGGAGCGCCTGCTGCGTTTCGATCGCATCTGCGAGGAGCACGGCGGCCACGACGCCGCGCAGCGCGGACGTGCCGCGTTGCTTCAGGAGATGGGGCGGCTGCCCGAGGCGGCGGCGGCGGAGTTGCAGCGCTTCCGCTGCGGCGACGCCGATCGGCGCCAGGTCGCGACCGATGTCGAGGCGCTGGCCGGCGCGGCGCTCAAGCAGGGCGACCTCGAGACCGTCGAGGTGCTGCTCGCCAAACTCTCCGACGAGGTGAGCGACGGGGCCGAGCGCGCGGTGGCGGTGATCGGCGACGATCAGCGGGCGCCGATGCTCGTCCTGCGCGCGCGCCTGTTCCTTGAACTGGACCGGCCCGAGGAGGCCGTGCGCACGCTGGTTGACCTTGTGCACGCCGACCCCGCATCGCGCAAGCGTGCGGCGGAAGCGCTCGGTTCCATCGTGGAGTCGGGGCGCGCGCGGCCCGAGGTGGATTTCGCGCTCTGCGAGGCGCACCGCGTTTCCGGCGATACCGCCAGCGCGTTGGCGGCGCTGCGGCGTCTCTACGAAGACGACCTGACCGAGCGGCAGAACGTGTTTGGCGCCGCAGCGGAAATGGTGCAGGCGGGCGACGACCCCGATGTGCGCCTGTTCCTGGCGCGCGTCGCGCTCGACATGGGAGAGACGGCGGCCGCGACGGAGCACGCGGTGCATGCGCGCCGCCTGCGACCGGACGCGCGCCGCGACGTCGTCGCTCTGCTGCGGCGCGTGCTCGACATCGATGCGTTCGCCGCCGACACGCACTTCGCGTTGGCGGAGGCGCACCTCGCCGACGACGAGGCGGACGATGCGGTGCGCCACATGCGCGCGGCGGTGGAAGTCGATCGCGACCGCGCGCGCGCCGCGATCACCGTGCTCGAAGAGGCGGCCGATCGCTCCAAGCACGCGGCGCACCTCTATCTGGCGGTCGGCACGACCCACGCGGAGTTCCTGCGCGACCACAAGAGTGCGGTGGCGGCGTTCACGAAGGGCCTCGAGGCGGATCCCCCCTCCGAACTGCGTGTGCCGCTGCTGCTCGGGCGCGGCGATGCGTACGCCGCGTTGCGCGCCGACGATCAGGCCTACATCGATTTCGAGGAGGCGTCGCACCTCGACCGGCTTGAGCGCCGCTACTACGAGTTCCTGCGCGTGACGCACCGCAAGCGCGTGGCGCGCGCCGCCGAAAAGGCGCGCGAAAAGGTGCGCGAGAAAGGCGAATTAGGCGCCGCGGTGGAGGCGTGCGGTCGGTTC
>CBDURV010000538.1:0-3319 GCA_965369495.1 uncultured bacterium | reverse complement strand
GCAAGGAACCGGCGAAGTGGGTACTCGCGTACGGCCCGGTGACGTGGTGCGCCGTTGCGACACTGGCCGGCGTCGTCTACCTGCTGGTTCGTCCCTGCAGGAGTCCGTAGAGCCCCGGGGCGACCTGCTCCGCCGCGACGCGCCGTTCCGGCAGCGGCCGCGCCATGCAGGGGGTGCGGGAAACGTCGAGAATGAAGCTCCTGTCGTCGTGGACGACGTAGTCGAATCTCCCGAACTCGAGCCCGATTCGTTTCCGCAGCGCGGCGAGGCCGTCGGGGACCGAAACGGGCTACGGAGGCGCACTCGACGATCTCACCACGGGGTTGTCCGGCACGAGGCGGAAACTCGTCGCGCGATCGCCCAGGAACAGGCACCATCGAATCGCATACGCAGCGCCCTCGCGTTCGGGCATGAATCGCTCGACCACGAGGGAGGGGTTGGACCAGACGGCGCGGCACCTCGCGCGTGGAGCGAAACGATAGCGAAGGCTGGTATGCCGCAGCATGCGCCGAATCCGGCGCTTCCATCGTGACGCGTCCCGGTTGTCCGCTTCCGGCCGCCCGCCGTGGTTCAACTCCGTCTTGACGATCAGGGGCCCGTCCACCTCGCTCCCCTGGCCCGCCATAGCGCCGCCGCGGCGCGACGGCGGCTTGATCTGAACGCTGCTTCCTCGCCCAAACAAGATGCGCGAACCGCGAAATCGGCCGTTGCCGCCGTCTGTCGACGAACTGCCGCGGGTCCGCGGCCGATGCGCACGGGGCTCGTGAATGATGCAGGCTAGCCCTTGCCCCTCGCTGCGACTGCGAGGAACTGATCGCAGATCGTGTCCTCCGTGACGAGGCGCAGGATCGGCGCGTTGGCGACATCGGGAGGATCGGCAAGCGTCTCGTCGATCTTGGCTGCCAGCGCCGCCACGTTGCGGTTGGGCACGAGGCAGCGCGCGAGATCACCGGTCAGCACCTCGGCCGGACCGGTGGGGCAGTCGGTGGACACGACCGGCGTGCCGCAAATTAGCGCCTCGATGAGCGAGTTCCCGAGGCCCTCGTATTCGGAGCTGCAGACGAGTAGCTTCGCGCCGCGAATCCAGGGATACGGGTTCTGCTGGAATCCCGCGATCTGCACGCGTTGCTCCAGGTCGAGTTCGCGGATCAGCGCGGGAATGCGATCCGAGTGCCGTCCCATCAGCACCAGCTTGACTGGCGACGTCACAACTTGGAACGCGCGCAGAAGGATATCGTGCCGTTTTTGCGGATGGTCGCGGCCCATATGAATGATGTAGTCGTGCTCGGGGATCGGGGCGGTTTCGTTCGCGCGCGCCCGCACTCCTTCGATATCGAAGGGGACGTAGATCGCCACCGCCCGACGCGGCCGGATGCCCAGCTCGTCGAACTCCTCAATCAGCGCCTCGGCGCAGGTGACGATGCTCTTGCCCTCCAGGATGCGTCGCAGCCGCCGACGCACCCAGTATTCGCGCCATCGACCGCGCTTGGCCGCATGGAGGATCTGTCCCTTCATCGACATGCGAACGGAGTAGTGGATGTTGCCCTGGTCGAGGCCGGACTGGTGGAGCGCCTTGTGAGCGTTGGGCAGAAATCCGAAAATGCCGTCGATGTTGGCGATGTCCCCGTCCGGCGCGATCTCCCTGAGCTTGCGAACGAGCGCGCGCCGTTCGAGCCACCGGCGCGGCGGCGCCCAGATCCGGAACCATGTGTAGTCGGGAAGCACATGCACGTCGTCGTCGGGACGCAGTTCGTGGCTTGCGCCCGGCTTGATCGCGATGATCGTCACGCGATGACCGCGCTTGCGCAGCCCCCGCGCAAGCCGCAGGCAGACGCCGCCAGCACCCCCGGCGCCGACGCGGTCGATGACGAGTACGATATGCTGGCCCACGCGGACCGATCCTACCCAAATCGACCCTGCTCGATTCACGAGACGCGCGATCCCGGGCGGTCCGCAACGCCGAGCCCTGTGTTGCTGGCATGGCGCCTGACGGCGCTGTCGCCCCCCCTTGGCCCGCCGTAGCGCCGCCGCAAGTCGATGAGCCTCGGGCGCCCGTGTCCGATTCGCGCGGGGCTCATGAATAATGCAGGCTAGACTGTCCGGATGGGCCGGGCAGTTGTCTTCGCACTTCTCCTCCTCGCCGCTCCCGACGCCGACTCCGCGCGCAAAATGCTGCGCGTTGCGTGGGCATCGCAATACGAGTGGAAAGAGGACAAGGTCGCCAACGCGACCTTCGATTTCGAGTGGACGCGCCACACCAAGACGCGCCGCAACGAGGAATTCAAGAACGACCTGCAGGGCACCGTCGTCATCGCCGACGGCAAGATCCAGCGCATTCATCTGACCAAGGGCGACCGGCGCCACCTGGGCGAGGCGCGCGGCGAGCTCGGATGGGTCGTGCGACGCTTCATTCGCAAGTCGTTTGACGAGGCGTTCGCGAAAGACGCCAAGTTCGCGGCGCCCGAGAAACTTGCGGACGGCAACACGCTCATCGTGGCCGGTGGATTACACGCGCTCGTCCGCGACGACCAGATCGTGGGTGCGGAGCGGATGGTCGGACCGCCGAAAAAACGGCGCCGGGTGCGCATCGACTACAAGCTGGGTGAAGTGGGCGAGGGGTACGCCATTCTGGGCGAGAACTCCTCCCACACGCAGGACGGCGTCAAGACCACCGAATCGAAGTTGCTGCAGGTCGCGAAGCAGGGGGTGATTCCCATTCCCGCCAAGTACTCGCATGACATCAAGGACAAGCAGGGCACGCGCGAGACGACCATGCTCTTCTCCGGCGTGCGGTTCAACGTGAAGGACCCGATCGTCATCGATCCCGCCGCGCGCGACCGCGTGAAGGCCGCGTGGGAGAGCCGCTACACCTGGCCGACGGGTATCCGCTACGAGGGCAACTGGTCGCGCGACCTCGACAAGGCGGCGGACAAGGGTGGCTGGCGCGATGGCGCGCGCGGCGAGTTCCAGCTATTTGCCGGCGAACTGGAAGTGCGCATCGACGACAGGCTGCGCTGGAACCCGAGGCGCGCGGAGCCCGTGGTCAAGTCGGTAACGGGAGAATTGAACTGGGCCTTCAACCTGATGCGCGTTCGGCCGTTCGAGGAGGCGTTCCAGGGCTGCGGCTTCGAGTCCGCGCCCGACGATCCTGCGGTGGTGCGCCTGATCGGGCACGGCTCACTACTCGCGGTGCGAATCGAGAACGGCTCGCTCATCGGCCACATGAGCGAGGAATTCGGCGCGCAGGGGTGGTGGGTCTACAAGCTCAAGAAGGTCCGCGACGGGCGCACCTACATCGAGCGCATGACGCGCAAGATCC
>CBDURV010000537.1:0-3328 GCA_965369495.1 uncultured bacterium | reverse complement strand
CGAGTCTCCTCGAGAGCAGGCCTGACGACGCCGGAGAACTCGGGCAACTCCTCGAGGAATGGGGTGCCGAGAACCGAGCGGTGGCACCGTCCGCCGACCTCGAACTGGAGCAAGACGAAATCCACCGGCTCAAGCAGTTGGGCTACCTGTGAACTCGGCGCGCGTGCTCGGCGCCGCGGCACTGGTGCTGCTGCCGC
Organism: uncultured bacterium; assembly: GCA_965369495.1. GTDB lineage: Bacteria > Planctomycetota > PLA2 > PLA2 > PLA2 > JBCDBY01. The sequence continues at coordinate 3,131 of CBDURV010000537.1, read as the reverse complement.
TCCTGATCGTTGGCGACGGCGTTCTCCCGGGAAGAACGCTCTCGACAGCCAGCGTCGAATCGCGCCTTCCCTGGAGAACCGGTGACCACTTCTTCGAGGTGGCTCTGCCTTCGGACATCGATCTCGTCAGTGAGAAGCTCTCACTCGCGCCGTTCGTGCGCGACACTCTGGGTCGCGGCGAAATCCCCTGGTGGTCGTCGCGGATGTTCTGCGGAGTTCCATTCGTGGCGCTCAGCCGGACCGCGGTCCTCTACCCCGTGACGTGGATCTCCGCACGGCTCGGCGATGCGTTTACGAACGGCGCCGAAATTGCGCTCCATCTGGCCATCGCCGGTGTGGGAACGTTTCTCTGGCTGATCGCGGCCGGTCGGAGTACGGCGGCGAGTTGGCTCGGAGCCTGTGTCTTCGCGCTGAATGGAATGTTCGCGACGCGTCACGGACACCCGCAGTTCGTAGCGAGCGGCTGTTGGCTTCCGTTTGTGTTGTTCGGGTTCGAGCGAATCCGGTCGGGGTGTCGTTACGAGGGATTCGTCTGGGCGGGGCTCGCTACGGCACTCTGCATCCTGGGCGGCCATCCTTCGATCTACGCGTACGGGTTCTATGGAATCGCCGCCTATGTGCTGGGCCGGGCGCTCACGGACGGGAGGCGTTCCGCATGGCTGCCGATGCTCGCATGGTTCGGCGCCTCATTCGCGGCTGGCCTCGCCCTGGCCAGCTACCAGTTTCTCGCAACGATTGAACTCGTTGCGCTGTCGGAAACCGGAGCGGCCCGGACGCGCGGGCTGGCATCCGACCTTGCGCACTGGCTGCACCTGTTCCGCGCGGTCTTCCCTGATGCACTCGGCAATCCGGTCGAGGGGAACTACTGGAGCCCGTCGCGCACCAACTACGCTGCGGGTGCGATCTATGCGGGTGTCGCACCCCTGATGCTTGCGGGCATTGGTTTCGCGAAAGGCGGACGCTTCGCGAAGTGGCTCGGTGGCGCAGCCCTGTGGGTCCTCGCGACGGTCTTCGTGACGCCGCTGGGAGATCTGGTCCGCCAGCAGCCGGGATTCTCGTTCTCGCGCATCGATCGGTTGACGATCGCCTACTTCCTGCTCCTCGCCCCGCTCGCCGCGTACGGGCTCGATGCCGTGCTGCTCGCGAGTCACTCGGAGAAGACAGGCGCATCTCTATTGCGCCGCAATGGCATCCTCGTCTCGGGCGCTGTCGCGGGCGGTGCCATCGCGCTCGCTGCGCTGGCCCTTGTGCCACGCGGGATGGCGCTCGGCTCGATATTCGAATCGGTCACCCCGCTCGGTGAGGGCTTGCAGCGCGAGGTCGGCCGCGGTGTCTTCTTGTGGGGTCTCACGTTGGCCGCCATCGCGCTCAGTGCGCGACAATCGATGCGCAAGGCCGCGATCGCGATGCTTCTCGTCGTCACTGCCGGCGACCTGGTCGGTTACGCGCGAAGGCTCGTCCAGACGCGCGAATCTGCCGCGCTGTTCAGAACCACTCCAGCGATCGAGTACTTGCGCGCCGCCGAAGCGCCGCTGCGCATCGCAAAGTTCGACCCGGCGATCCAACAGAGAAGAGGCACGGGCAAGTACGTCGTCTTCCCCGCGAACATGCCGGTCGCCTTCGGGATCGACGACATGCATGGCTATGCGTCGTTGCGCTCGCACCTTTCGGACCCGCTCCTCCAGGCGCTCGAGCCGGGGCTGTCGCGAGCGGCACGCAGGATCCAGCCACTGCAACGAAGGGCATCGCTCGATTCGCAAATTCTCGACCTCCTAGGAGTGCGCTACGTGCTGGCGGAAGGGACCGGGCAGCTGCCGGGCCTGGAGCTCGCGCACTCGGGCGATCTTTCTGTCTACGAGAACCCCGATGTCATACCGCGAGTCGCGTTCGTTCCGGCCTGGCAAGGCGCCCCGGATGCCGAGACGGCCGCGCGCTGGATCGCGAGCGGCGAGGTCGACTCACGAAAAACGTTGTTGCTCGAGCCCGACTACGCCGCCGCGAGGCCTCCTTCGCGCTCCCGCCCCGGCACCGACGGGGCGGTCGAAGCGGTGCGCTACGCACACGGTACCGTCGAACTGGTCAAACGCGGAGTCGACGCAGGATTCGTGCGGCTCGCCGAGACACACTATCCCGGCTGGCGCGTAACGGTGGATGGCAAGGAAGCCGAGTTGCTGCGCGCGGACGTGATGTTGCAGGCGGTCGCGGTCGGACCGGGCGAGCACTGGGTGCGCTTCGAGTACGTGCCCACCTACTGGGGAGCTGCGCGGATCGCGACGACACTCGCAGGACTCAGCATGGTCGCCGCTGCGGCGGTCGCGATCCGTCGCGGTTGGAACAAAATGGACTCAGCTCGATGAGACGACCCTTCCCTGCCATCTTTGCGACTCTCATTCTATTGAGTTGCGCAGTTGGATCCGAGCGCCCCAATGTTCTGATCATCATCGCGGATGACCTCGCCGCCAACGCTTTGGCGACTTATGGCAACGAGCAGGTAAAGACACCCAACATCGATCGGCTCGCGGCGCAGGGCGTTCAGTTCAACCGGGCCTACGCTCAGTATCCTGTGTGCGGTCCGTCACGGGCTGCGATGATGTCCGGGATGTACCCTCAGCAGATCGGTGTCGTTAGCAACGGATCCTCGGACAAGTTCACTGAAGCTCTCGGTGATCGCCCTTCGATGTCGGAGCATTTCAAACGGAACGGCTATTACTCGGCACGTGTGAGCAAGATCTATCACATGCGCGTGCCCGGCGATATCACCGCTGGCGTTGATGGGCCCGACCACGCTGCGTCTTGGACGGAACGGTTCAACATTCAGGCACCGGAATGGTACACCGAAGGCGAGCATGAGCACCTGACCAATCAAAAACTGAAGTTCGATCGCGACAAGCATTACAACCTTGGGTTCGGCGCTGCCTTCTATGTTGTGAAGGGCTCGAGCGACGGAGCCGAGCAAGTCGACGTGAAGGCGGCTGACACGGCAATCGAGCTACTGCGGGAACACAAGGACGGGCCGTTCTTTCTCGCGGTTGGATTGGTGCGACCGCATGTGCCGTTGGTGGCGCCGAAAGATTTCTTTGACGACTACCCGGCGAAGAACATGGAGTTGCCGAAGGCTGTTGAGAACGACC
>CBDURV010000536.1:0-3329 GCA_965369495.1 uncultured bacterium | reverse complement strand
TTCCGGCGCGAAGCGGAAATCGGCAAACGCGTCCGCCACCCCCACGTCGTGCGCACGTTCGACGTGGACGCCACCGAGCTGGACGGCGCGCCGGTCCACTTCATGGTGATGGAGTTCATCGCCGGCCAGACGCTGGACGATCTGCAGGCCGAGCTCGGCACCGTGCCGGAGCACCTGCTCTTCCAGATTTCCGAGCAGGTCCTCGACGCGCTCGACGAGATTCACGGCCAAGGCGTCATTCACCGCGACATCAAGCCGGAGAACATCGTCATCACGCCGGACCATCGCGTGCTGCTGATGGACCTCGGCATCGCGCGCATGACCGAGGGCGGCCACACGCTGACGGAGGCGGGCGAATTCGTCGGCTCGCTCTTCTACGCCGCGCCGGAGCAGTTCATCGGCGAGACCGTGACCGGCCGCTGCGACCTGTATGCGTTCGGCATGGTGCTCTACAAGCTCGCGACGGGCGTCAACCCGTTCGAGACGCTCGATCTGTCGCAGATGGTCGCGCAGAAGCTGCAGGACGAGGTCAAGTCTCCCGCCGAGCAGTCCGCCGACCTCGATGGGTTCTGGTGCGAGGTGATCGTCACCTGTACGCGGCGCGAAACGTCCGAGCGCTTCCGCGACGCGGCCGAGCTGCGCGCGATTCTCCGCGATGGCGAAGAGAGCGAGTGGTGGCGCGCGCGCGTCGGCGATCGCGCCGTACCCACCGCACTGCCCGCGCTCAAGCGATTGCGCCTTCCGCGCGACGTGTCGCTCGTCGGCCGCGGCGCCGAACTCGATCGCCTGCGGGCGGCCTATGCCGATGCGCTGCGCGAGGGGCGCGTGCTTCTGCTGGGCGGCCAAAGCGGCGTCGGCAAGTCGCGGCTCGTCTACGAGTTCGTCGAAGGCATCGCGGCTGCGGGCGGCCCGGTCATCGCGGCGGGGCGCTCGGTCGGACGCGGCGGACGCAGCTTCCATCCGTTCGTCGAGGCGTTCACCGACCTGCTCGGGACGACAGACCGCGCGGCACTCGAGCAGCGCCTGGGCGAGCTGCTCACGACAACGCCGGGCATGATCTCGCCGTTGGCGGGCTTCCTGCTGGGCGACGTGACCGGCAAGGGATCGGCGCCGGCGAAGGACGCGATCCTGGCCGCGTGCGCCGAAGTGCTGCGCAACGTCTCGCAGGAGAGTCCGGTCGTGATGGTGATCGAGGACATGCAGCTGGCCGGTCCCGAGTCGATCGATCTCTTCGCCTACCTCGCGCGTTGCATTCCGCAGCATCCGGTACTGCTCATCGGCCTGTTCGCGGACGACGAGCTGGAAGAAGGCTCCGATCTCGCCGAGTGGATCGCCGAACAAGACGTCGTAACCCTCGAACCGCTCTCGCCCGACGCGACGGACGAACTCGTCGGCGCCGTCGTACTGCATCCGCGCACCACCAGCGAGCTCGCGTTCCCGCTCCATCGACGCAGCGACGGCAATCCGCTGATCGTGCTGGAAATGCTCGCTCACCTGAAGGAGACGGGCGCACTCGAAGCGGAGGGCGAAGGCTTCCGGCTGGTCAAGGCGCTCGACGACGTGGAGTTGCCGGCGAGCATGCAGGAGCTCGCGAGCCTGAAACTCGGTCGCCTCGACGAGGATCAGCGCGAGGTGCTCGAAGCGGCCGCGATCCTCGGCTACGTCTTCGAGGCGCCGTTGCTCGCGGAAGTGCTCGAGATCCGCAAGATCAAGCTGCTCAAGCGGCTGGCGGTGCTCGAGCGCAAGTTCCGCCTGCTGCGCAGCTCCGGCCGCGACTCGTTCCGCTTCGCCAGCCAGCAGCTACACGAAGCGGTCTACGAGAGCATCAGCCCAGCCCTGCGCACGGAGTACCACGCGGTCGTCGCCGACACCATCCGCGAGGGGCTCGAAGACGCGGAGCCCGATGGCCCGACCGCCTATGCCCTGCTCCGCCACCTGTTCCTGAGCGATCAGGCGCTCGAGGCGGAACCCTTCCTCGAACCGGCGCTGCGTTTCATGGAGCGGCAGGTCAACGCGTTTTCCGCGACGCCGTTTCTCGAGAAGCTGGCGGAGGCGTTCCGCATTGCGCGGCCGGCCGCGCGACTCCTCATCGCGGAAAAGCTCTGGAGTGCCTACGCGGTGCAAAGCCGGCGCGACGACGAGCTGCGCGTGCTGGAGGGCGCGCGCGCCATCGCGGAAGAGCAGGACGACCCCGCCGCCCGCGGGCGCGTGCTCTCCTGCCTCGCGGCAAGCCACTGGCTGAGCGGCGAAATGGACAAGGTAGAAGAGGAGGCGAACGAGGCGATTGTGCTGCTGCGCGCCGCCGGCGACCGCAATTGGACCGCCAAGACCTTGCAGACGCTCGGCGTACTCGCCTATCAGCGCGGCGATCCCAAGGGGGCGACGGTGCACTGGGAAGAAGCGATCGCCATTCGCCGCGAGATCGGCGACCGCAAGGGCGAAGTGAGCACGCTACTGGCGCTGGCCGCCGCCATGCCCAAGCTCGGGCAGCTGGACAAGGCGCTCGAGACCAAGCAGCAGGCCCTGCGCATCGCGCGGGAAATCGGCGAGCGCCGCTTCGAAGCCGGCATCCTCAACAACATCGGACAGTCAATGCTGGTGGCGGATCGCATCGACGAGGCGGCCGACCACTACCGGCGCGCCGTCGCGATCGCGCGCGAGATGGGCGACCAGAGCATCGAGGCCATGGCGCTCGGCAATCTCGGCGGAACGCTGGCCGACAGCGGCAGGGTCGAAGAAGCGAAGAGCTGCATCGCGCGTTCCATCGAGATCGCCCGCGCCATCAATCGACCCGCGCGGGAGGTCAGCCACCTGATTCGATTGGCCGGCGTGCTCGGACGGTTCGGCGACCGCAAGCAGGCGCTGGAGCATCTCGCGGAAGCCGTCGACCTCGCGGCCCGCATCGGCGACAAGTCCCAACTTGCCAGCGCCGAGCGGAAGACCGGCAGGTTCCTGCACGAGTGGGGCCGTCGAGACGATGGCTGGGAGCACCTCAAGCGCGCCATGGCCATCGACGATGAGATCGACAGCGCCGAAGGTCGTTCGGACACGCTCGACTGCATGGGCCACGCCGCGCTCAACGAGAAGCGCTTCGACGACGCTGCCTCGCTCCTCGAACAATCGCTTTTGCATACGCCTGCCGGGCCCGCGGCGGCCACGCTGCTCACGCGCTGCCGACTCGCGAGCGCCTACCAAGGTGCGGGCAACGAGGCCAAAGCGCGCGAGCACGCAACCCACGCGGGCACGTTGTTGGAGACACTGGAGCGCGTTCCGGCCGAAGACGGCCCCGAAATCCACTATCGCCTCGCCCATCTGACCGACGATGCCGA
>CBDURV010000535.1:0-3332 GCA_965369495.1 uncultured bacterium | reverse complement strand
TCATCGCCGCCGGTTGGGTGCTCTTCGCGTGGACGTTTTTCAGCAAGGTGCGCCGCGGCTTCTGGGGCCGCCCGGTCTACGTCTACATGTGGGGGACCGGCATCCTCTACTTCCTCTACACGTTCGCGGAAGGGCACGCCTATCTCATTCCGCAGGTCCGCGCGCAACCGGTCGTCGATCTGCAGGTGCAATGGAAGTCGTGCGGCACGCTCGTGGCCGCGTTCAACCAGATGGTCTACGGCTCGCTCATCTACGTCGTGGAACGCATGACGGGCGATCGTCGATTAGGCCATTCGCGCAAGGTGTTCGCGCTCTTCGGGCTGGGCCTGCTCAACTCTTTCACCAACTACGCGCACCACACCTACCACCTGCCGCAGTCGCACCTCATCAAGTGGATCGCGTTCGTGGTGAGCATGCTCGAGATCATCATCCTGGTCGGCGTGTTCCGCGACGTGACCGCGCATCTGCGCAAGACGCGCGCGACCTGCCTCGATTTCGCGGCGCCGATACGCTTCATCGAGCTGTCGAAGTGCTGGAACCTCTTCCTGCTCAGCCTCGCGCTGCTCATTTCGGTGCCGCCGCTCAACGCCGTCATCCACGGCACGCACGTCGTCATGGCGCACGCGATGGGCTCGGAAATCGCCATCGACACCTACATCCTGTTCGCGGTGATCCTCTATCTCTTCACGCAGATCTTCCCCAAGCGGGAGGCCGCCGCCGCCCACATCAACAGCCAGCGTTCGCGACGGCTGATCGGCTATCTCAACGCCAGCCTGGGCGCGCTTGTCGGCTTCCTGCTGCTCTCGGGGCTGGTGACCGGCGTGAACCGCTATCTCGGCCAGCCGGATCCGGAATGGATGGCCGAGTTCCCCTATGTCTTCGCCGCCATCGGGTTGACGTTCGCGTTCTTCCTGCTGCGCCTCGTGGTGAGCTGGATTCCGCTCTTGGTGAGCCCGTCGCGGCACAAGCTGTGGGCGGACGTACGCATACAAGCGGAGTAGATGCGGCTACACTGCGCGGATGCAACGATTCGCGTCGGCCCTCTCCATCCTGCTTGTTTTTGCGCTGCTTTTTGAGTCGATCCTTGTGCCGGTCGATGCGCAGGAAAAGGCGGAGGAAAAGGACAATACCGAGCTCGACTGGCCGCGCGAGGTGAACGCCGGCGGCGCCGAGGTGGTCATGTACCAGCCGCAGCCGGAGACGTTCGTGGGCACCAAGCTCACGGGGCGCGCCGCCGTTTCGGTGATTCCCAAGGGCGAGAAGGAGCCGGTCTTCGGTGTGGTTTGGATCGAGGCCACGGTCACCACCGATCGCGAAGAGCGCGTCGTCGAATTCGAAGAGATCAAGATCACGCGCGTGCGCTTTCCGGATGCCTCGGAGGCACAGCAGCAGAAGTTGGCCAAGCTGCTGGAGCAGGAGATGCCCAAGTGGGTCCCGCAGATCTCGCTCGATCGCCTGATGACCAGCCTCGACACCGCGGAGGTCGAAGCGCAGCGGGCACTCGGTCTGAAGAACACGCCGCCCAAGTTCCGCTTCGCGACGGAGCCGACGGAACTGATCGTGCTGAGCGGCAAGCCTGAGTTGCGTCCGCTGACGGGCACGAAGCTGATGAAGGTGATCAACACGGTCTACCTGGTCGTGCTCGAGCCCACCACGAAGGCCTACTACCTCAACCTCGGCAAGCTCTGGATGACGGCGCCGGATCTGCTGAAGGGCCCATGGACGAAGGCCGAGAAGGTGCCGGCCGAGGTACAAGCGCAGACGCCCAAGCCCGATCCGGAAGTCGAAAAAGCCGAGCCGGCCGACGAGAGCATCATTCCCAAGGTGATCGTCGTTACGGATGCCGAGGAGCTTGTCACGACCGATGGCGAGCCCAAGTACACGCCGCTTCCGGGCAACGACCTGCTTTACATGTCCAACACGGACAGCAGCGTGCTGCTCGACATCAAGAACCAGCAGTACTACGTGCTCGCGTCGGGGCGCTGGTTCGGTGCGGCGTCGCTCAAGGGGCCGTGGAGTTTCGTTCCGGGCGACAAGTTGCCGGGCGCGTTCGAGAAGATTCCGGCCGATTCGGATGTGGGGGACGTGCGTGCGTCGGTTCCCGGCACCGACGAGGCCAAAGATGCCGTGATGGACGCGCAGATTCCGCAGACCGCGGCGATCAAGCGCGACGACAAGAGCCTCAAGGTCACCTACGACGGCGACCCGACCTTCCAGTCGATCGAAGAGGTCAACCAGATGGGCTATGCCATCAACACGCAGTTCTCCGTGATCCGCGACAACCGCGCGGCCAAGCCGGTGTTCTACTGCTGCTACAACGGCGTGTGGTACGTCGGGGCATCGCCGTTGGGGGAGTGGACGATCGCGACCGCGATTCCCGACGTGATCTACAAGATCCCGGCCAGTTGTCCCGTCTACAACGTCACCTACGTGAAGATCTACAAGGTGGAGCCGACGGTCGTCTACGTCGGCTATCTGCCCGGCTATACCGGCTGCTACGTCTACGGCGGCGTCGTCGTTTACGGCACCGGCTACTACTACACGCCCTGGGTCGGCACCGTCTACTACCCGGTGCCGGTCACCTACGGCTACAGCGTGCGCTATTACCCGTCGCTCGGCCGCTGGTTCAGCCCGTACAGCATCGGTGGGGTCGTGCGACGCACGCGACGGCGCACGCGGCGGCGCGTGAACTATCGCCACCACAATCACCATCATCATCACCACCACGGTCACCGCAGCAACCGATACAACAACCACAAGGGACGCGCGAACCACAACACGGCCAATCGCTCCAAGTACGACAAGAGCCGCAAGCAGGCGCAAAACAAGAACTCGCAGAAGAATCGATCGAACAACCACTACGCGAGCAAGAACGGCAACGTCCACCGCAAGGACAGCAAGGGCAACGTCCAGACCAAGAACAAGAGCGGCTGGTCGAACTCGAGCAAGAAGAACACGTCGTCCGTGAACAAGAGCAGCAGTAATCGCAGTCGCGGTTCGTCACGCAGCAGCAGCTACAACAAGTCGCGCAGCAGTTCGTCGCGCAGTCGTTCGGGCGGCAGCCGGGGTGGAGGCGGTCGCCGCCGTTGAGCATCCTCGACGCGGGCCGGAACTTTCTGCACGAGCAGGCGCGCTTGCTGGAGCGGCGCGTGTTCGCGTGCCGCTTCGAGGGCGCGTCGCCGCAGGGCGTGACCGATGCGGTGCGCGCCTACCGCAACGACGACGGCGGCTTCGGGTTCGCGCTTGAACCGGACCTGCGCGCGCCGACCAGCCAGCCGATCTTTGTCGAGATTGCGCTTCAGGCGATGTACGGGGCCGGTGCATTTGACAGC
>CBDURV010000534.1:0-3342 GCA_965369495.1 uncultured bacterium | reverse complement strand
CGCAGCTGGATGTCGCGCTGCGAGGCGCACTGTTCGCGCAGCCGGGAGAATCGGATCCCATCCCCTTCTGGCTCGCTACTCGCCCGCAACCCAGATGAAGTCGGCGTAGTCGCTCGCCAGCATCGAGTCCGACATTCGCTGCGCGGGCACGATGACCAGAGTCTGGTGGTTGCCGCCACTGCGCTCGCGGACGCGATGGGCGACATGGACCGCGGGTGCAAGAACGAGCATCTGCGTCCCGGACGGCGAAGCGCGCCGCCAACGCACGACGGTGTCCGCCATGACGTCGTCGAGCAAGCGCGTCGCCTGTTCGTTCGCGTCGCCCGACTCTTCTTCGAACGCGGCGGAGTCGGCGGGAATGCGGCGCACCTGCTCCTCGCTCAGTCCGGAGCGGCCCTTGTGCTGCACGACGGATAAGATGTCCGCCTCGACCGTCAGTCCGACGAGGGGAATGCGATGCTCCTGCGCGAAGTCGAGGATCTCGCCGCCAACCTGCCAGTCGATGCCGGTGCGTTCCGCCAACGCCGCGCGGTCGATGCGGCCGCGGCTGAACTCGTCGAGTGCCGCCTGGTGCCTGCGCTCGAAGCGCGCCAGCCCGATGCCGTCCAACCGTTTGCGTACATGAAGCTGCCGGATGATCTGGAACGAAACCCGAGCGGCGCCCTCCGAGGCGGTCGCGCCGCCGACGTAGACGACATCGGCCTGCGCCAGCTCTTCGCAGACCTTTTCGAAGTCCGCGCCGCGCGACGTGCGGTACAGCTCGCCGTCGGGCAGATCGCCGCTGAATACCGCGAGGCTCGGCGGCTGCTCCTCGATCGTGAATTCGTCCGCGGGCGCTTCTTTTTCGGGCGTCGAGGCGCACGCGCAGACGAGCGCGCAGAGGTAGATGACGAGAGTAGGCCGCATGTGCGCCGTATTCTATAGATCCCAGGTGAAAACGCGGTAGCTGCCGTCGAGCGAGACGTCGAACTGGTCCACGCACTTCTCGATAAGCAGCATCGCGGTGCGGTTGGTGCGCTGAACATGCGCGCGCAAGCGCGTGAGGCCGTTGGCGGCCGCTTCGGCCAGCAGGCACTCGAGCAGTCGCGTTCCGATGCCCCGGTTCTGGAACCGATCCAGCACCACGATCGCGATTTCCGCGAGGCTCGGCTCCTCCGGCAGCGACACGTAGCGCGCGATCGCGATGCCCTCGGTGAGCTGGTCCTCGTCGTCGATCAGTCCGGCGCCGACGGCGAAGTGGTTGACGCCGTCCAGTTCCGTATAGAACGCGAGTTCCGCATCGGTCAGCCGGTTCTTGGGCGTCGCGAAGCGCTGGTAGCGCGACTCGCGTGAAAGCTCGTCGAACCCCTGCCGCAGGAACTGCTTGTCGTCCGGCCGAACCGGGCGATACAGGACGCGTTCGCCGCTTTCGAGGGTGACGATTTCCGGATTCATGCGCGCGCCAGCCTGAGAGAATTCGTGACCACGAGCACCGAACTCATCGCCATCGCCGCCGCCGCCATGCTGGGCGTGACCGGAATCGGCAACAGCCCCGCCGCCGCGGGAACGGCCAATACGTTGTAGCCGAACGCCCACACGAGGTTCCAGCGGATCACACGCATCGTCCGGCGCCCGAGCCGAATCGCGGCAGGCACCAGCGCGAGATCGCCGCGCACCAGCGAGACGTCCGCAGTCTCGATCGCCACGTCCGTGCCGCCGCCCAACGCGAAGCCAACGTCCGCCGCCGCCAGCGCGGGCGCGTCGTTAATGCCGTCGCCGACCATCGCCACCGGCCGACCGAGCGCCTTGAGCAGACGCAGCTTGTCCTCCGGCAGCAACTCCGCATCCGTCTCGCGCACGCCGGTCGCCTGCGCCACCGATTCCGCCGCCTCCTGCCGATCGCCCGTCAACATCACCGTGTGGACGCCCTGCGCGTGCAACTCCGCAATGGCGCCGCGCGCCGAGGCGCGCACCGAGTCCGCCACACGCAGATGCCCAAGAAGCTTGCCATCGCGCGCCACCGCGAGCACGGTGCCGCGCACGCCCGCGAGCGCGGCGACGTCGATGCCCTCGTCTTCCAAAAAGCGCGGCGACCCGGCCAGGACCATCGACTTCGACTTGGTCTTCGCGCGCACGCCGCGGCCGACGATGGCGCGGAACAGGACCACGTCCTCGGGCTTGAGCCCCTCTTCTTCCCCGGCGACCCGCACCGCGCCGGCCAGCGGATGCTCGCTCAGGTCCTCGGCGGTGAGCGCGTCCTGCAACAGCTGCTCTTCGGTGACGCCGGGGACGGGATTTAGGGCGGTGACCACGGGGCGCCCCTGCGTCAGGGTGCCCGTCTTGTCGAACGCGACGGTGCGCAGCGCCGCCGCCCGCTCGATGGCGCCGGCGTCCTTGAACAACATGCCGCGCCGCGCTGCCGCCCCGACCGCGACGACGATGGCCGTCGGCGTGGCCAGTCCCATGGCGCACGGGCAGGCAATAATCAGCACGGTAACCGCGCGCAACACCGCTTCGCTATCGAAGCCGTAGCCGATCAGGGTCGCGAGCGCGATGAGCAGAATGACCGGCACGAAGACGCCGCTCACGCGATCGACCAGCGCCTGGACCGGCGCGCGCGAGCCCTGCGCCGCACGCACCGCGGCAATGATGCGCGCCAGCGCGGTCTGCTCTCCCACGCGCGAAACCCGCACCCGCAGTGCGCCGCGACCGTTGACCGTCGCGCCTGTGACGGTGTCGTCGGGCCCCTTTTCGACGGGCAGGCTCTCGCCGGTGAGCATCGATTCGTCCACGGCACTCGCGCCCTCGACAACGACGCCGTCGGCCGGCAACCGTTCGCCCGGGCGCACGCGGCAGATGTCATCAACGACGAGATCCGCGGCTGCGATATCGACCACATCGTCTCCGCGCTCCACGCGCGCGACATCCGGCGCCAAGTCCATGAGTGCGCGCACAGCCGCGCCCGTCTTGTGGCGCGCGCGCGCCTCGAGCCAGCGGCCCAGAAGAATGAACGCGACGATCATCGCCGCGCCGTCGAACCAGTAGGGTCCGTCGAGACCGCGCAGCAGCAGGCCCCACGACCAGAGCAGCGCCGTCCACGTTCCCAGGGTGACCAACGTGTCCATGTCGGCGGCGAAATGGCGCGCACGCGCGATGGCGGAAACGAGGAAGCTACGGCCGAGATACGCGACCGAAACGGCGGCGCCCACGCCCGCGACCCACGGATGGCCCGACATCGACGCCGCCATGACCGCCGCGGCGATGATCGCGGCGGCCGCGACGTCGGTGCCGCGCAAGCGACCCTCGTCGTCCGGCGGCGCATCGCTGGCGGGCCGCAGCGCAAAGCCTTCGGCATCCGTCAGG
>CBDURV010000533.1:0-3363 GCA_965369495.1 uncultured bacterium | reverse complement strand
GGCCTTGTTGTTCCGCAGTCGCTCCAGCACATCGACGCGCGCGTCGTAGTCCGGCCCGCGCTGCCGCAGCACGCGGGATATCTCTCGCCGCTCCTTCGCGACAGCCATTTCGTCCGCCGTGAGGGCGCCGGCGAGGATGAGCATCAGGGCCGTGCCCATCGCAAGCTTCATCCGCGCAGTCTACAAATGAAGGAGGGGCGGCTCAATGGCCACCCCTCCCGGACTGTTGGGTGATTGGAAGGACTAGTCCTTCACTTCGAAGTCGGCGTCGATGACGTTTTCGTCGGAGCCGGCTCCGGTGTCAGCCGTCGCGCCCGCGCCTGCCGGCTCGCCGGCTTGCGGCTCCGCCTGCTCCTGCTGTTGCTCCGCGCTCTCCTTGTAGATCTCTTCGGCCAGCTTGTGGCTCGCCTTCATGAGCTCTTCCATCGCGGCGGTGATCGCGGCGGTGTCTTCGCTCTTGATCTGCTCCTCGAGCGCAGTGATCTTGGACTCGATGTCCGTCTTCTCCTCTTCGCTGGCCTTGTCGCCATGCTCGTCGAGGGTCTTCTTGACGGCGTAGATCATCTGCTCGCCCTTGTTCTTCGCCTCGGCCAGCTCCTTGAACTTGGCGTCCGACTCGGCGTTCTCTTCCGCGTCCTGCTTCATCTGCTCGATCTCTTCGTCGGTGAGGCCGGACGAAGCCTGGATCGTGATGTTCTGCTCCTTGCCGCTGCCCTTGTCGGTGGCGGTGACCTTGAGGATGCCGTTGGCGTCGATGTCGAAGGTGACCTCGATCTGCGGAATGCCGCGCGCCGCGGGCGGGATGCCATCGAGCACGAACTTGCCCAGCGTGCGGTTGCCGCTCGCCATGGGCCGCTCGCCCTGCATGACGTGGATTTCCACCTGCGGCTGGTTTTCGGATGCGGTCGAGAAGACCTGCGCCTTCTTCGTCGGAATGGTCGTGTTGCGCTCGATCAGCGGCGTCATGACGCCACCTTCGGTTTCGATGCCGAGCGTGAGCGGCGACACGTCGAGCAGCAGGATGTCCTTGACGTCCTCCTCGCCCGAAAGCACCGCACCCTGGATGGCCGCGCCGACGCCGACCGCCTCGTCGGGGTTGACACCCTTGCCCGGGTCCTTGCCGAAGATCTCCTTGACCGTCGCCTGCACGAGCGGGATGCGCGTGGAACCGCCGACCAGAATGACCTCGTCGATCTCACCGGCCGAAAGGCCGGCGTCGGAGAGCGCCTTCTTGCAGGGCTCGCGCGTGCGATCAATCACGCCCTCGATGATCTGTTCGAACTTGGCGCGCGACATGGTCATTTGGATGTGCTTCGGACCGGCCTGATCCATCGTCACGAAGGGCAGGCTGATCTCGGTGCTGAGCGAACTCGAAAGCTCGCACTTCGCCTTCTCCGCCGCTTCCTTGAGACGCTGGAGCGCCATCGGGTCGAGGCGCAGGTCGATGCCGTTCTCTTTCTTGAAGTCGTCGGCGATGTGGTTGATGAGGACCTGGTCCACGTCGTCGCCGCCGAGGTGCGTGTCGCCGTTGGTCGACTTGACCTCGAACACGCCGTCGGAAATCTCAAGGATAGAAATGTCGAACGTACCGCCGCCGAAGTCGTAGACGGCGATCGTGCCGCTCGCGCGCTTCTCAAGCCCGTAGGCGAGCGCCGATGCGGTCGGTTCGTTGATAATGCGCAGGACCTCAAGACCGGCGATCGCGCCGGCGTCCTTGGTCGCCTGTCGCTGTGCGTCGTTGAAGTAGGCGGGCACGGTGATGACCGCCTTGGAGACGTCGCTGCCGAGGTAGTCTTCCGCCGCCGACTTGAGATACTGCAGCACCATGGCGCTGATCTCGGGCGGCGTGTACTCCTTGTCGTCCACCTTGACCTTGACCGGGTCCTTGGCGCCGCCGGTGAACTCGTAGCTCGCCTGCTTTTCCTCGTCGCCGACCTCCTCGTTGCGGCGGCCCATGAACCGCTTGATCGAGGAGATGGTGCGCTTGGGGTTGACTATTGCCTGGCGCTTCGCCGCGAGACCGACGAGTCGCTCGCCGGAATCGGTGAAGGCCACGACGGAGGGAGTAGTTCGGCCGCCCTCGGAATTATTGATGACGACCGGCTTGCCCCCCTCGAAGACAGCGACCACGGAGTTGGTGGTACCGAGGTCGATGCCGATTACTTTTTCAGAGGTTTTGGACATGGTCCGCACAATTGCACGCGCGGTGCCATTCGGAGCGGCGCTACGTAAGTCGTTGGGGTTTCATGACTTATGCGATTTCGGACGGCTCAGCCGCGCGGGTGAACCATGCCGCTTTGGCAGGAGATCATGACAGGCCGAGTTCCTTGATGCGCCGGTAGAGCGTGCGGGTCGAGATGCCCAGCACCCGCGCGGCCCCCTCCCGGTTGCCTCCCAGCTCCCGCAGCGTGTTGCGAATCAGCTCCCGCTCCACCTCCGCGATGGGCCGCATGCTGAGCGGCGGGGTCTCGGGGGCGTCCGCGCGCTCAAGGTCCCGGGGCAGGTGCTCGGGGCCAATCACGGGCCCGTCGGCCGTGAGCAGCAGGCGCTCGAGGAAGTTCCGCAACTCGCGCACGTTGCCCGGCCAACGCGCATCCGCGAGCCGTTCGTAGACCGGCTCCGCCAGGATCGGCCGCGCCATTCCGTGCTGCGCCGCCAACTCCTCCGACAGCGCCTCGATCAGCGGGCGAATGTCGTCGCGTCGCTCGCGCAGCGGCGGCACCTCGATCCGAATGACGTGCAGCCGGTAGAAGAGATCCTCCCGGAAGCTGCCCTCCTGCACGCGCTCCCGCAACGAACGGTTGGTCGCCGCCACCACGCGTACATCCACCGCAATGGGTTCCGTCCCGCCCACCGGCACGACTTCGAGTTCTTCCAGCGCGCGCAGCAGTTTGGCCTGCAGGCCGATTGCCATTTCCCCGACTTCGTCGAGCAGCAGCGTGCCGCCATCCGCCATCTCGAAGCGTCCGCGCCGATCACGGTGCGCGCCGGTAAACGCGCCTTTCACATGGCCGAACAGCTCGCTCTCCAGCAGTCCCGGCGACAGCGCCGCGCAATTCACGGCGACGAACGGCCCGTTTCTGCATTGCGACAACGAGTGGATCGCGCGCGCGACGAGTTCCTTGCCGGTACCCGATTCGCCTTCGATGAGCACGGTCGCACGGCTGTTGCCGACTCGTCTCACGATGTCGTGCAGGCGGCGCATGGCGGGCGTTTTGCCGACCATGCCGGGCAGCCCCCCCGTTTCCGGCAAGGGCGCGTCCAAGGAGAGCAGGTCGCCCAGGGCCGCGTTCTTGATCGGCTTGCGCAGGCACGCGTAGGCGCCGGCGCGGCAGATGCGGCGCTCGAGACCATCGACGTTCG
>CBDURV010000532.1:0-3363 GCA_965369495.1 uncultured bacterium | reverse complement strand
AGCGGATCCGTGAACCAATGCTCGACGTTCGGATCCCCGTTCCACTTCAGGAAACGTCCCGACATCCACTCGTAGGTGTAGCCGTAGACTTCGAGGTAGTTGGGAACCCCGTCCTCGTCCGTGTCCTTGACCTCACCGTCGTTGATGCCGTCCGAGTCGTCGTCGGCATCACGGGCGGCGATCTTCGCGTCGCGGTCCTCGTCCGGCACGAACGCCTTGTCGAGGAAGTAGCCGTCGCCAAAGATCTCGTAGTTGTCGGGCAGGCCATCGCGATCGGTGTCCCGGTGCATCGGGTCCGTCCCGATGAACTGCTCGACGTCGTCGGGCAGGTAGTCACCGTCGGAATCAGGCGCGCCGGAGTTCTGGACCATGCTCCAGAGTTCCCCAAGCTGGGGCAGCCCGGAGGGGTTGGGGCCTGGAGTCGCGACGCCGCCGCCCGAGCCGCAACCGGTCGGCAGGACCACCGCGGCACAGAATAGGAGGATTGTGGACAGCTGGTACTTCATGACGCTGCTCCTCTGTGGCATAGAACTCGTGCGGAGTTCGGAAAAGGAACGAGGCGGGATTGCGTTCCGCTGGGCGGAAGGTCGAATGTCGGACCAGGCAGACCCCGCATGACGGGTTCAAGGTAGCTGTGGCCCGCATGCGCTTCTATCGGGGAAACCCTCGATTCGGTTTCGCGATCCCTGAATTTGGCGCTCGAAGATGGTGCCGCGAACGATCGCGGATCTACAATCTGCGGTGCCCTGTTACGCGGAGAATTCTCGTGGATCGGACCACCCTGAAAGATCGGCTGCGAGGGCAGCCGAACGAGCTCGCCGAACGCGTCAAGGAGCTAAATTGCCTCTACGACGTCGCGCGGCTCTTCTACCGGCAGGAGCTGGATCTTCCCGCCGTCTTGCGTGAGTTGGTCGAGATCATCCCGGCCGCGTGGCAGCACCCGGAGACTTGCCGCGCCTGCGTCACCCTCGACGGCGTTGCCACCGCCACGGAGGGGTTTCGCCTCACACGCTGGCTCCAGGAGGAGGCCATCATGGTGCAGGGCAAGCGCGCCGGCGCCCTGACCATCTGCTACCTGGAGCAGCGCCCGGAGTGTGACGAAGGACCCTTCCTCGCCGAGGAGCGGAGCCTGCTGCGGACGATCGCACGCAACGTCGAAGAGATCGCCGAGCGCCGCCGCGCGGAGAGCCGCATTCTTCTCTACCAGGAGCAGCTGCGCTCGCTCGCGCGTGAAACCGCGAGGGCCGAAGCGCAGGAACGGCGGGCGATCGCACAGGATCTCCACGACCGCATTGGCCAGACACTCGCCACGGTCCGGATCAAGGTCGATGTCCTGGCGAGTTCAGCCCACGGTGCGGCGCTGAAAGAGGAGCTGGATGGGATTGGAGAGCTGGTAAGTCGTTCGATTGCCGACATGCGCACGCTACTGTTCGAAATCAGTCCGCCCATCCTCGACGAGTTCGGGTTGCAGGCGGCGCTGGAGTGGTTGGCGGAGCAGTCCGGCCTGGTCGTCGAGTTGGTGGTCGATGGTGCGGTCGATCCGCTCTGCGAGGAGTGCCGGAGTACGCTGTTCCGCGCGGTGCGCGAGTTGCTCGCCAATGTCGAGAAGCACGCCGGAACGTCGCGCGCGAAAGTGTCGATCGGACGGAGTGACTGCATCGCTCGCGTTTCGGTGGAGGACGACGGAGTCGGATTCGACGTGGACGCTGCAAAGGAGCGGATGTTGCAGGAGCGCTGCTTCGGCCTCTTCAGCATCCGGGAGCGCGTGCGCCACCTGGGCGGCCAATTTCATGTCGATTCACGCCGCGGAAAGGGAACGCGCGTCACCCTGACGATCCCCGTGGAGGAACGGGAATGAGCGTGACGATCCTGCTGGCCGACGACCACAGAATCGTCTGCGACGGCCTCCGCATGGTCATCGAAAACGCGGGCGACATGCAGGTCGTCGGGACGGCGGCGAACGGCCGCGAGGCGGTTCGGCTCGCCCGCAGTCTCGCGCCGGACGTCGTCATCATGGATGTCGCGATGCCGGAACTCAACGGGATCGAGGCGACTCGCCAGATCGTCGCTGAGCGTCCCGGCGTCAAGGTGATCGGGCTCTCGATGCACGCGGACAAACGGTTCGTCCGCGGCATGCTGGGTGCGCGCGCTTCGGGATACCTGCTCAAGGAGTGCGCGGCGGGCGAACTGGCGCAGGCGATTCGCACCGTCGTCTCCGGCCACATATACCTGAGCGCGAGCATCACGGGAGTCGTGGTCGATGACTACGTCGAGAAGCGCGCGAGTGCCGAGGACACGTCCCGAAAGGCGCTGACCCCGCGCGAACGCGAAGTCCTCCAGCTACTCGCCGAGGGGCGCTCGACGCGCGAGATCGCGCAGGCACTCTTCATTAGCGTGAAGACTGTGGAGTCGCATCGTCGGCAGATCATGGAGAAGGTCCAGATCCACAGCGTCGCCGAGCTGACCAAGTTCGCGATCCGGGAAGGTCTGACTTCCCTCGATTTTTGATCGCCGCGCTTAGCGTGAACGACGGCGGCGTCGAGCGAGGACGAACGCGGCGAGGCCGGCGCCCATCAGCACGACGGTGGTCGGCTCGGGGTTGGGCGGGACGCTCGTGTTGCCGCCGAGGTCGAGTCCGAGTCGGAGTTGATCGGTACCGGTCCAGTTGTCGCCGAAGTTTGTCGCCAGGCCCAGCGCGGTGAACGTTGCGCCCCAGTCGGCGCTCTCGTGCTTGAAGTTGTTGCCCCAGAACGAGTAGTCGCGGCCGGGGGACTGGCCGATCTTCATGTCGTTCGCATCGGGCTCCGGGCCCGGCGTGAACGTCGTCGCGTGGAAGAAGAAGACGCCGTCGTGAACCAGTTCACCCGCGACGTGCAGTTCGTAGTCGAGGTAGCCGCCCGCCTTCGGGCCGAAGTCGATGAAGCCGCCGTCGGTGATCACGAGTGACAGGGCGTCGCTCGTGGCAACGTCGGTCCCGGACCACTCGGCATTGATGGCGTTGCGCATGCCGCTGCTTCGGACCGTGCCCGTCAGCGTCCCGCTCAGGCCGGTGATCTTCGCCGTGCCGTCGTAGTCGCCGACAAGTGAGCCGGCCAGTCCACTGCTCACGGCACCGCTCATGGACCACGCGCTGCCGCCGCCCCTCGCGGTGTGAAGCACGGTGAACCCGAAGCCGCCGTCCCGGCCGCTGGTCATGTCCATGCTGATCGGAGCCGCGTCCGCGGTCGATGCGAACGTCGCCAATGCGAGGATCAGGACCAGGTTCGAAATGTATGCGTGTGCGCGCCAGTTCATGCGAGTCTCCGTGCTCTTGTCGTCTACCGAGCCACGCTTACGCACCGCGCATACCAAAGCCAGAATGCG
>CBDURV010000531.1:0-3367 GCA_965369495.1 uncultured bacterium | reverse complement strand
GTCGGCCCGAGGGCGAGCGAGCTTGTGTGTGGCAAGCCGCGCCGACGACGGCTGTGTCCGAGCATACCGCTTCGTTGGCGCGGCGCAGTCCACGCGCAAGCGCAGCCGGCCGAAGCCAGATGGATTTGTTCACAGCCTCGGAGTTTCTTACGAGCGCAGCGCCGCGGCGATCAGCGGCAGGTAGTAGCCTGCCTTGCCGCCGAGGTGGAACTGGACTTCCGGTGAGAGGTAGGTGCGCTCGGGGTTGACCTCGACGGTCAGCCGGCCATGGCGCTTCGCCTCCGCCACCGGTGCGGTGATGTAGGCGAAGAGCGCGCTCGTGCCGACCACGATAATGACTTCGGGCGGATTCACGCCGAACTCCTCGTGCATGCGCTGGACGACTTCCGCCGACAGCATTTCACCGAACAGCACCGCACCCGGCCGCAGCGTGCCCCCGCAGCCCCCACAAACAGGCGCCTTGTCGATGGATATCAACTCGTCCGGTGTGAGCGTGCCGGTGAGTCCGCAGGTCATGCACTTGGTGGCGCGAATACTTCCGTGCACGGCGATCACGTTCTTGCTGCCCGCTGCCTGATGCAGTCCGTCCACGTTCTGCGTGAGCAGTACGAACTCCTTCACCGTCCGTTCGATTTCGACCAGTGCGAGGTGGCCGCGGTTGGGGCGCGCGCCGCCGGCGTGCCGCGCGAGTTCACCGACCGCGCGCCAGGTGCGATCGGGATCGCGCTGGAGTGTGGGACCGGAGAGCGCGTCGATGATGTCGTCGCCCTTGGCGGGGTCGTCATAGAGGCCGCCAATGCCGCGGTAGGTGGGAATGCCCGACTCGGCGGAAATGCCGGCGCCGGTGATGACGCCGACGCGCCGAATGTCCGCCAGCGCTTCGAAGAGGGATTCGGGAAGCCGGCTCAATAGCCCATCTCCACGTTCACGCGATTCGGCATCGGCTCGCCGCGCGCGGCTGCCGACAACATTCGCGCCAGATGATCGGCGCGCAGTTCCTCGATGCGCATGCAGTGGCCGGCGCGGTGCGGGCTCAGCACCACGTTGTCCAGCGCGCCGAAATCGAAGCGCGACGGCGCTGTCGATGCCGCCGCGTCCTTGTTTTCGGGGTACTGGTACCAGACGTCGAGCCCGGCGCGCAGGCGCCCGCCGGCGAGTTCTTCGTGCAGCGCCTCCTCGTCGATGAGCGGGCCGCGCCCGACGTTGACGAGGCAGCAGCCGTCTTTGAGTTGCGCGAGGCGCCGCGAATCGAGCAGCCCCTCGGTCGCCTCGGTGAGCGGCAGGGTCAGGACTACGGCGTCGGCGGTCGGCAGCGCCTCGTCGAGTCTGTCGGCGGCAATGGTGGTGACCGGCTCGTCGCCGCGCGGTCGGTTGCGCACCGCCGTTACGCGCATTCCGAGCGCGATCCCGGCGGCGGCGACGCGTGCGCCGATCTCGCCGAAGCCGAGCACGATCAGGTGGGCGCCGTCGAGCAGCATTTCGCTCGGCTCGTCGTAGCGCGGGCTCCAGTCGCCCTTGCGGAGTGCGGCGTCGAGCGGCACGATGCGCTTGGCCGTCGCCAGCAGCAGCGCCACCGCCATCTCCGCCGTCGGGGCGGCGTTGTGATGCAGGTTGTGCAGCGCGATGAGCGGCCGAGCCGCGAGCCGCTCGCGTGTGACCTTGGGAACGCCCGCGTAGGGAATGATGACGGCCCTCAGCCCGGCAGAGTCGAGATCGCTCTCGCTCGGCGTGCCGTGGATGAGAATCTCGGCCCCCGTGGCCCCATCTATATCGAGCTCGACGGAATCCGGCAGCCGTTCGCGCAGGGCACGCACGACGGTGTCATCGGCCTGCCGCCCAATCATCGAAACGCGCATGCCTACGCGCTCACCTTGGGCGCGAGCGCGAGTGCGGCGCGCAGTAGCGGGTTGTCGCCGGCGCTGCGACGCCACGCGGCATAGACCGGGTAGCGGTTGCGCTTGCCGCCCACCGCACGCGCCGCGAGGCCGGGAAGGCGCGGGCCCTCGGCGAGCACCGACGGCACGAGCGAAAAGCCGAGTCCGCTGGCGACGATGCCGAGAATGCTGTCCACCGACTCGGCCGTGATGATGTTGCTCGGCAGCGTGCCGCTGCGGTCCAGCTCCTCTTCCTGCAGCGAGCGCATCATGGTGCCCTTGGCGTAGCCGACGAACGTCTCGCCCGAGAAGTCGTTGACGCGCAGGCGCTTGCGAGTGGCGAGGCGGTGGTTGGTCGGGTGGATCAGGAAGGGCGAAAGCGTGGCGACTCGCACCGAATCGACTTCGTCAGGCAGTTCCGGGAGGAACGCGACGATCAGGTCGGTCTCGCCGCGCATCAGCGGGCCGCAATCGAAGTGGCGCAGTTCGCACAACTCCACGCTGATTCCGGGGTGCTTTTTCTGGAGACGCCGCAGCCAGCCCGGCAGCACCCAGCGCACGAAGAGCGGGTTGCTCTCGATGCGCAACTCGCCTTCCGCTTCGCCCGAGCGCGCGCGCCGGACGATGCCCGGAAGGCGTGTGTAGAACGGCGCCACGAAGTCGTAGAGCGTCTTGCCCGCCGGTGTCAGCACGATGCGGTCCTTGCCGACGCGTTCGAACAGCGCTGTGCCGACCTCTCCCTCCAGCTTCTTGACCTGCTGGTGCACGGCGGGCTGCGTGATGGGGTAGGGGAAGGCGCGCGCCGCCTTGGCGTAGCCGCCCGTCTTGGCTACCCAGAAAAACCCCTCGAGTCGATTGAGTTGAATCATCCCAACGGATAGTAGCTGATTGATCGGACGTTGTTCGATAAGTTACGCGAATCGATTGGATCTCTAACAAGCGCCTGACATCCTGGGTCCATGCGGGCGGCATGATCCGTGTGCGTGCGCGCCGTCACCACTGTATTTGTCCTGCTCATCGCACTCCCGGCGGCCGCGCTGGGGTGGCTAGGTTTTCAGTACGCCGGCTCGCTGGAGGAGGAGAGCCGGCGCCGAATCCGGCGCGAGACGCGCGAGGAGTTCGAGCAGGCGCATCTCCGCGCCAATGAGATGGCCGCCGCGATCGTGCAGTTGCTGGATGAGAAGGCACGCAAGCACGCGCGCCTTCTGGCGGAGGAACTGCCCTTTCGCGAGGAGTTGCTGGAACCGCAAAGCGATCGGCTGCTCCACGTCGGCGGCTCGCTTCAGCTGCGCTTGCACGCGCAGCGCGCCGACGGCACGCCGCTGGGCCGGACGGAGTTGACGGAACTCCCCGAGTGGGACCTGTATGCCAAGTCGCGGGACTCGGCCATGAGCGCCGAGTGGGTTGTGGGCGATCACGCCGGGGCGCAGAGAGTCCTGGAGCGTGCCGCGCGCGAACTGGTCTCGCCGCGTCTGCGCGAGCGCGTTCGCAAT
>CBDURV010000530.1:0-3369 GCA_965369495.1 uncultured bacterium | reverse complement strand
CATGCAGCGCCTGCTCCGCCTCCTATCCGACCCCACGCGGCTGCGTATTTTAGCCGCGGTGGAGGGTGAAGAGCTGGCTGTGGGCGAGATTGTCGAGGTGCTCAGCATGAGCCAATCGCGCATTTCCAACCATTTGCGCCTGCTCAAGGAGGCCGAGGTGCTGGACGCGAGGCGCGAGGGTGGGTGGACTTTCTACCGCAACGCGCTCGATGCCCGGCCCGAAAGCTCCGCCGTCTGGGCGGCCGTCAAGCAGGGCGTCGAGGAACAGCCTGATTTCCGCGCGGATCTCTCTCGGCGACGAACCGTGCTGGAAAAACGGCGCCGCCGCAGCCGCGAATACTTCGCAGCCAAGAACGGAGGCGGCGAAACGGGGCTCGAGCACGATTCGCTGCGCGAGGAACTGATCGCCTCCCTGCTGCCGCAGACGTGGACAGTTCTCGACGTCGGCTGCGGCAACGGCTCGCTCACCGAAGCACTCGCCGCGCGCTTTGATCGCGTCATCGCCGTCGACCACGCACCGGAGCGCATCGCCACCGCGCGCCGCCGACTCGAGGGCGCGGAGATCGAGTTCCGCGACGGCGAAGCCGACGACCTGCCGCTGGGCGACGCGGAGGTGGACGCCGTCTTCTTCAGCCTCGTGCTGCACCACGTACCGCGCATCGCCGAAGTCCTGAGCGAGGCTCATCGCGTTCTCCGCCCGGGCGGGCGTGTGGCGGTGGCGGACTTCTCGCCCCACCACGACGAGGCGATGCGCGCCGAAATGGGCGATCTGCGTCTTGGCCTCGATCCCGCCGCGATTGCAGACGCGCTCAAGCAGGCGGGCTTCGAGGAAGTCTCGACCGGCCCCGCGCGCGATCGGTTTCGGACCGGCCGCAAGAATCCTCTCGACCTATTTCTCGCGACGGGCCAACGCCCGGCGCGCAAACGAAACAGTAATTCTGGAACCGCCAAGGGCAGCAATGCCAAAGGAAAGGGACCGGCCAACGCGCCGGCCCGCACTAACCGGAGAAATTCGTGACCATCGATACCGCCTCCAAACTGGACTTCAAAGTCGCCGACCTCGGACTCGCCGAGTTCGGCCGCAAGGAGATCCGTCTCGCCGAGCAGGAAATGCCCGGCCTCATGGCGCTGCGCACCGAGTATGGCGCCAGCAAGCCCCTCACCGGCGCCCGCATCATGGGCTCGCTGCACATGACGGTGCAGACCGCCGTGCTGATCGAGACGCTCGTGGAACTCGGCGCCGACGTGCGCTGGGTGTCCTGCAACATCTTCTCCACCCAGGACCACGCCGCCGCGGCCACGGTTGTCGGCCCCAACGGAACCGTCGACGAGCCCAAGGGCGTGCCGGTCTACGCCTGGAAGGGCGAGACGCTCAAGGAGTACTGGTGGTGCACCGAGCGCGCGCTGGCGTGGCCCGACGGTGGCCCGCCCAACCTGATCCTCGATGACGGCGGCGACGCCACGATGCTGGTGCTCGAAGGCGCCAAGGCTGAGGCCGCCGGCGCCGCACCCGAGCTGGCCGCCCATGCACCCGAGGACCTGGTCGAACTGTTCGCGATCGTCACGGACCAGCTTTCCAAGAACCCCAACCGCTGGACCGCCGCGGTCGAAGCGATCAAGGGTGTCTCCGAAGAGACGACGACCGGCGTGCACCGCCTCTACCAGATGCACGAGCGCGGCGAGCTTCCGTTCCCCGCGATCAACGTCAACGACTCCGTCACGAAGAGCAAGTTCGACAACATCTACGGTTGCCGCCACAGCCTCATCGACGGCATCAACCGCGCCTCGGACGTGATGATCGCCGGCAAGGTCGCGGTCGTCTGCGGCTACGGCGACGTCGGCAAGGGCTGCGTGCAGTCGCTGCGCGGCCAGGGCTGCCGCGTGATCGTCAACGAGATCGACCCCATCTGCGCGCTGCAGGCGGCGATGGAGGGCCTCGAGGTCAAGCCGCTCGACGACGTCGTCGGCTGGGCGGACATCTTCATCACCACGACCGGCAACAAGGACATCATCACGATCGCGCACATGCGCAAGATGAAGGACAAGGCGATCGTCGGCAACATCGGCCACTTCGACAACGAGATCGAGATGATCGCGCTCGAGAACGAGCCCGGCATGGAGCGCATCAACATCAAGCCGCAGTACGACGAGTTCCGTTTCAGCGACGGCCACTCGATTCTCGTGCTCGCGGAGGGCCGCCTGCTCAACCTCGGTTGCGCGACCGGCCACCCGAGCTTCGTGATGTCCGCCAGCTTCACCAACCAGGTGCTGGCGCAGATCGAACTCCACACCAGCCACGACGGCTACGAGAACGGCGTCCACGTGCTGCCCAAGCTGCTCGACGAGAAGGTCGCCCGTCTCCACCTGGAGAAGCTCGGCGTCAAACTCACCGTCTTGAGCCAGGAGCAGGCGGACTACATCGGCGTTCCGGTTGACGGCCCCTACAAGCCGCACCATTACCGGTACTAGTTGCCGGCACGAATCAGGAGAACCAGCAAACGATGCTTTTTACATCAGAATCCGTAACCCAGGGCCATCCCGACAAGATGGCCGACCAGATTTCCGACGCCGTGCTCGACGCCTGCCTCGCGCAGGATCCGCACTCGCGCGTCGCCTGCGAGACGCTGCTCAAGACCGGGCTCGTCGTTCTCGCCGGTGAGATCACGAGCAAGGCCGTCATCGACTATCCCGCCATCGTGCGCAAGACGGTCGAGGAGATCGGCTACGCCGACGCGACGTGGGGCTTCGACGCCACCACCTGCGCCGTCATGTGCGCCGTCGAGCAGCAGTCGCCCGACATCGCCATGGGCGTGGACGAGGGCGAAAAGGGCGAAACCGGCGCCGGCGACCAGGGCATGATGTTCGGCTTCGCCTGCCGCGAAACGCCCGAGCTGATGCCGATGCCGATCATGTTCGCGCACCAGCTCACGGCCGGCCTCACCCGCCTGCGCGAGAGTGGCGAGCTGGATTACCTGCGGCCCGACGGCAAGGCGCAGGTCTCCATCGAGTACGACGACGAGACGCTGCAGCCCAAGCGCGTGCACACCGTCGTGGTCAGCACGCAGCACGCCGAGGATGTCACCACCGAACAGATCCGCAGCGACCTGCTCGAGAAGCTCATCAAGGCGGAGCTGCCCGCCGAGTTGCTCGACAGCGAGACGATCTACCACATCAACCCCACCGGCCGCTTCGTGGTCGGCGGTCCGATGGGCGACGCGGGTCTTACCGGTCGCAAGATCATCGTCGATACCTACGGCGGCATGGGCCGTCACGGCGGCGGCGCGTTCAGCGGCAAGGATCCGACCAAGGTGGATCGCAGTGCCGCGTACATGGCGCGCTACATCGCCAAGAACGTGGTCGCGGCCGACT
>CBDURV010000529.1:0-3377 GCA_965369495.1 uncultured bacterium | reverse complement strand
ATGCCGCCCAGCACCAGCGCCTTGACGAACTTCGAGTTCTCGCGCGGGATCGACAGCAGCGCCATCTGCTCCTTCGTCCAGAGCTCCGGCTTGGCGTCTTTGGGGGCGTTGCGCTTCTTCTTCTTTGCCGCGCGCACGCGGAAAACCTCGAGGTAGTACGGCATGCCGATGCGACCGTACGGGCGCACCGACGGATGGTCGCGCAGGTCCTTGTTCATCGTGTCGTACCAGCCGCGCCGCTGGACCAACAGCAGCTTGCCCGGCGGCACCCAGCGACTCGCGTCGGCGGTGCGTTTGACGAACGGACTCGCGCCGTCTCCCATGTCGCGCCACGGAAAGTAGAGGTTGCAGTCGAAGGGCGAGACGGAACGCTTGACGCGGCAGGCGGGCGCCTGTTTTTTGACGTGCGCGAACCAGAGCGCATGGCCGGCGAGGCTGTCGAGCGCCAGGTTGTGCAGGTTGTTCAGGTCGCGCACGATCGTCGGCGTGCCCGGCGCCAGCAGCACGATCTGGATCTTGTGCTGCTTGATGTAGTCGGCCACCGCCTGCAGGAACTCGAACGCACCCGGCTTGTCCCACTTGACGCGCTTGCCCATGTCGTAGCCGAACAGGTGCGTCGTGGGCATCCCGTACTGCTTCATGTACCACGCACCCATGTCGCGCGAGAAGCTGTCCGGCTCAGCCGCCTGGATGCTGTCCATGCGCGTGGTGTTGTAGATCACCATCACCCGCCCCTTATCGATCCAGGGCGAGCGGATGGGTGACTCGTCCGCCGCAGCGAGGCACGGGAGCAGGAGGACGAAGACCAAGAGCGTGCGAATGATCATGAGGTCATGTCCGTTTCTACCGATTATCGCCGCGCAACCACTCCATGCGCTGCCGAGCGCGTTGGTCCCAGGGGTTGAGCCGCAGGTAGCGTTGGTAGGACGCCACCGCCTGCGCCGGTTCGTCGGAGAGATCGAAGAGCACCGCCAGAGCGTAGTGCGTGGCATCGACATCGGATCGCTGTGCTGCAAACGCCTTGAGCACGGCGATGACCCGACGGCGTAGATCGGGATCGGCGCGCGCGGCCCGCTCGGCCAGCGCCAACGCCGCGCGATAACGCAGCACATGGTTCTCGTCGTCGAGCAGCGGCACCAGGCGAGACGGATCGGTGCGCTTGACGCCTTCGATGGCGGCGCGCCGCACGAGCGGGCTCGCATCATCGAGGTGCGCGGCGAGATCGACGCCGCGTCCCGCCAGCAGGCGCACCGCCCCGGCGCGATAGATCTCGTTGGAATCCTTCGCGAGTTCCTCGAGACCGGTGCCCTTTGCGATCGACGCAGCGAGCGCCACGCGATGGTTGCGCTTGTCCGCGTCGGGGTACCAGCGCCTGAACGATTCGTACTCCCACCCCTTGTCTTCGAGTACGTGGCAACTCGCGCACGCGTTGGGCAGGCCGAGTTCCTGGTTGTTGACGATCGAGGGAATCGAAATCGTGTGGTCGTGCGTCCAGCCGTGCCCACCCTCGATAACCATGCGCGGCATATGGCAACTCACGCAACGGCTGCCCAGGCTGGAGGCCTTGTGGTGCGTGTGCGCGGTCAGCGCGGCGGCGATCTCCGCGTGGCACGACGTGCAGGCCATGTCGTCGGTGAGCGGGCGGCGCAGGTCCCCGCTGTGGCTGCTCCCGTGCGGATCGTGGCAAAGCGAGCACGAAAGCGGACCGCAGGGGCTCGTCATGATCGGCAACAGGTTGTGGATCAGTTCGCGGGCGCGGCCGTCGGGATGCAGGTGCTTGCGATCCTCGAGCCCGTTCGCGTCCATGAACGCCCACAGATCGTCGCCCGGCTTGTATCCCGGCTGAACCATGAAGCTTTCGGCGTGGCACGATCCGCAGACCATGTTGGCGCGTTCGATCGAGAGCCGCGCCGAGTTGACGATGCCATCGGGTGCTTCGTCGTCAAGGCGCCGCCACCTCGTGACGTGCGCGCCGCCCTCGCCATGGCACGCCTCGCATCCGACCGCCGCTTCGCTCCACCGAGACTCGTAGGTGCCGGCATCGGCGTCGTAGCCGATCTTGGGATCGGTGGCGTGGCAGCGCAGACAGCGACTGTTGTAGTTGCGCGCGAACGTGTACCAGGAGTTGGGCGAGTCCGGCGGGATGTCGAACTGCGACGGGCCGCCGAAAATGAAATGCGAGTAGTCGAACCAGCGCTTCTTGGGCACCTCCAGCATGACCGGCAACACCTGGATGCGGCCGCCCGGCATGCGGGTCGTAAACATCTGGATGCGGCGCACGCCGACGATCGTGTCGATCGCGAAGGCCTGCATTTCCCCGCCCGGCCCCTCGCAAGTGATCGACCCGCCCGGCCCCATGCGATGCTCGATATCGCGCGCAACGAAATAGGAGCCGTCAAACGGCTGCGCCGCGAACGAATCGGAAAACGGCGCAATCGAAATCGCGTGACCGCTCGGCGCCCAGCGCTCGTACTCCGCCGCGTGGCACTCGGCGCAAGTCGCGCTGCCCACGAAGCCCGCCACCGCTTCGCGCTCGACGCGGGGCGACGCCGCGACGGGGGCGACCGTAACCGCCGGCGGCTCTGGGTCGGGAGGCCACCGATAGCCGACGAGCGCAACCAAGGCGGCAGCAATGACCCCGATCAGAATCGAAACGCGCACGCTTTGAATTCTAACGGTGGCACCTCGCGCAGGGCCGGCAACGCACGCGAACTCGAACTGGTCCGGTACCGTATTCGCGCTGTCCTTCGTAGCCACGCGAGTGCTCACGCAGTTTCTGCTGCGCAGAGCGCGCGCCATGGAGCGACAATGCAGGGGAGCAGATTGGGCCGCTCGACGGGGAGTAAATACGATGCTCGAAAGGTACTTCGCCCCTGGAATCCGATTCAAATGGACTGCGCCGGGGGACGACACCTCCGGCGCGAAAGACGGCTCGATCGTCGAGAATCTGAACCGGACGGCGAGCGCGATGGTCTACGACGGCTTGGACGGTCAGCTGCACGACCTGTCCGCGCCCCACGTGAGCACGCTCGGACTCACGATGCGCATGAACATTCCCTACAGCTGGTTGTTCTACTCGGTCGGGCACACCACGAGGCTGAGTACGGGCGGCGACATTTTGACTGGCTTCATGAGCGGCTGCCTGATCACGTTGTGGAACGATCAGGGGCGCCGCTATGTCGGTCACGTGGGGACGGTGGACGGCAACCCGGGTATCAACACCAAGGTGAAGAAGGCGTTCGCAGCGGTCATGCCCCAGAACACCACCGGGTTCAATCCTGCCGCAGCCTGGGGTCCGGGCGACATCGCGCCGAAGATGCAGAAGATCACGCCCAGCCCGATCGTGAAGATCATGGCTCTGGTGACATCGACCAACC
>CBDURV010000528.1:0-3381 GCA_965369495.1 uncultured bacterium | reverse complement strand
TCCACGGACGAGCAGTTGCAGGCTTCGACGCGCAAGCACCTCGACTGGTTCCTCGAACACGGCACGACGAGCATCGAGGGCAAGTCGGGCTACGGGCTCGACAAGGAGTCGGAACTCCGGTCGCTGCGCGCGCTCGGCATCAAGCACGATGTCGAAGTCGTGCGCACCTGCCTTGCCGCGCACACCGTTCCGCCCGAGTACGCAGGGGATACGCGCGGCTATCTGGAAATGGTGGCCAACGAGATCTACCCGGCGGTGCTCGAAGAGGGGCTGGCGAAGTACTGCGATGTCTTCTGCGAACCGGGCGTGTTCACGTTTCACGAATCGCAGTTGATCCTCGAGGCGGGCAAGGAACTCGGCCTGCGCCCGCGCGTGCACGCGGATCAGTTGTCGCAGAGTGGCGGCTGTCGCCTGGCGGTGCGTGTCGATGCGATCAGCGCCGACCACGTCGAGTACATGACCCAGAAAGACGCCATCGCCATGCGCGATGCCGAGGTCATGGCGGTGTTTTTGCCGGCAGCCAACTACGTGCTCGACCAGGAGGAACGGCCGCCCGCGCGCAAGGTGATCGGCGCGCGTTGCCCGATCGCCGTGGCCACCGACTTCAACCCCGGCTCGTCCCCGACAGTGTCCATGCCGCTCACGATCAATATGGCCTGCGTGCGGTTTGGTCTCTCGGTTGCCGAGGGCATCGTCGGCGCCACCATCAACGCCGCCTGCGCCATCGAACGCCAACACACCGTCGGCAGCCTCGAACGCGGCAAGCAGGCGGACGTCATCATCTGCGACGTCCCCGACTACCGCGAACTCGTCTACTACTTCGGCCGCAACCCGGTGCGCACGGTGATCAAGAAGGGTCGCGTGGCGCTGCGGCGGTAAGAGCCTCTCCCGGTTGGCGAAGCTTGCCCACGTCCGGGATACGGTTCCGGGTCAGATTCTGCGAGACTCGCGCGGCGATTCACCCGCGAATCTGGGAAGAAAACACCCGGAACCGTCTCCGGGGACATCGATTACGAGCCGGAGCCGCCGATCGGTAGGCGACGGACTCGTACTCGCGACTCTTGAATCACGACAATCGCGCCGCGCTCAAGGTCGTCCGCCGTGCGGCGAAGTACATCACTCAGGATCTGAGCCTGCTGGGCGGGACGACGTGGCTCGGAACGTCGCCACAAAACAACAGAGGGACGGGACAACGCACGAAGCGCGAGCAGCGTCCCGAAATCCGTGTCCGCCGAAACGACTGCGCGACCTTCAACGACGGCACGATCGAAGATGACGTCGTCGGCTGCGTGTTGGATACCGAGTTCGCGAACGTGAACAGCATCGAACCCCGCTGCCGACAGCTCGGTTGTAAGAGCGGGGGAAAGCGCGTTATCGATCAGCAGCTTCACGACGTGCTGATCACAGGGATCTCACGCTCACGCAGTGCTTCAGCTGCGTAGCGAAGCGCCTCGCGGATATCCTCGGGCTCGAGGTCGGTGTGGGCCTGCAGAATCTCTTGCTCTGCCATGCCGTCCGCCATCATCGCGAGCACGGTCGCGACGGGAATACGGCAATCCCGAATGCACGGTACGCCGCCCATTCGCTCGGGATCGGTCGTGATTCTGGTGTAAGTCATGTCGCTCTACCTTGGGCCGTGTCATGAGTATATGCGAGAGCCTGGGGCTGCGGGGCCTGCCACGCGTCAGGTCAGGTGTTCTCAGCGACTATCCGGCTCACTTCGCGCCAGTACGCCGATATGGGTTCGATTTCGCAGGGAATACGGCTCCGGGTCAGAATCTGCGAGACTCGCGCGGCGATCCACCCGCGAATCTCGGAGGAAAACACCCGGAACCGTATCCCATCCCAACGTGGATCGGGCTAGACGGTCACGAAGACGCCGTGCGAATAGGTATCCGCATCGCGGTCGTTCGTCAGCTGGGCTTGCTCGAGCCAGGCGTTCCAGTACGCAATCAACTCTTCATCGGTCAGGTTGCGCAGGTCCAGATCTTCCTCGCTGAGGAACTCGTCGCCAATGCTCATGCGCCCTCCGTCTGAACCGTAAACGGCAGGATCCCCTCGGCGCGCGCCGCCACGATGGCATGCGCCTCTCTCGTGGTTAGTCCCGCAATCTCCTTTGCCACCGCAGGCCATCGTGCCCGCCAATCCTGCGCAGCCTCGGCATATGCGGAGAGGCGTCGCTCATTCGTATGCATCAGGATTCTCCGCTCCGCGTCCAACGCGGCTTCCAGCGCTTCGCGCTGCGATCCAGCCAGCGCGAGCAGCGGACGGACCTCGACCAACTCGGAGATCAGCTCCGGGTGCTGTTGCGCGAGCGCATGAATATCCCGCGCACTGCGCGACAGCAGGAGCTGCGCGCCGGGATCGGGGAGCAGTCGAGCCAACTCGCCGATGACCGGGTAGTCCTTTTCGCGGTTGGTTTTCTTCAGCTCGGCGAGGTCGCCGGCCCCGACGAACGGCAGGTCGCGCCCGGCCTGTTCGCGCCACAGGGAATCGAGACGGTCGCGCGAGAGTCGCGGGGGACGCGTCACGAAGTCCGTGCGAACGCGGAGCGGCGCCATTCGAAACTCGAGGTGGCTGCTCCAGCCGCCAGCCAACCAGCGCACATCGAGGGGGGCACCGAATCGATACCGAGCCCCATGGCGCTCCAGGACGCGCAGGATCGCATCGAGATCATTCGGATCCTCTCGGATGATCCAATCGCCGTCCTTGCTCATGACCGCAAGCCGGTGCATGACGACGGCTTGACCGCTGCTGAGCACGGCCCGCAGGCCGCCCTCGTTGAACTCCCGCGTCAGATCGAGGTAGACACTCATGCCAACTCAGGATAACGCGTCGGACCCCGCCGCGCCTAGCAAGGTAGGGCGAGCCGCTCGCCGGGACGCGCTACGGGGCGCTTCCGTCTACGTCCACAACTCGCTTCTGGATCTCCAGACTTCTCCCCGGCGGGACGATCAGCTGGCCGACTCGGGTCAGGAAAAACTCCTTCACGGCCGCCCAATCGTCGCTCCCCTCACCGGGTAGTTGCGCCTCGCGCTCCGCATCGTCGAAGTAGGTGAGCGCGCGGAGAAGCAGCGACTCGTCGATGTCCTGCTTGTAGACCCGGCGCATCGCGGCGAGGCACTCCGCAATCCCCAGCGAGTGGTGCTGGAGCGTGACATACAGATCGAAGAAGTCGCGGCGCGCCCCTCGATCGAGGATTGCGTGCAGCTTCGTCGCGAGAATTCCGATCACGCTGAGCCGCCGCTCCTCAACGAAGTCCACGAGTGGTTCCAGTATGAAGACGGACACGTTGATGCCGTCGAAACTCAAGTAGATCGTGTCGTCGTGCTCCTCGACGATCTCCACGGTTCCGCGCTTTCGAAGCAGCGCGAGGAGCTC
>CBDURV010000527.1:0-3384 GCA_965369495.1 uncultured bacterium | reverse complement strand
TGTGAGCGTGGCACGCACTGCGACGAATCCGATTCTCGAACCGCTGGTCCTCAAGGGCCGGACGGGTCGTCGCGACGTACGTTTTCCCAATCGGATGCTTTTGGCGCCGATGGAGGGCGTTACCGATCCGGAGTTCCGCGGGCTCGTGCTTGATTTGGGGGGCGCGGGGGGCGCGAGCACCGAGTTCGTGCGCGTCAGCAGCCACGTCGTCAAGCGGCGCGTGATTGCCGACCATCTCGGGCCGCTGCGCACGGACGTTCCGGTCGCCGTGCAGTTGATGGCGGCGGGCACCGACTATCTCGCCGAAACGATCGCGCAGGCGGAGGCGGCGGGCGCGCGCTGGATCGATCTCAACTTCGGGTGTCCGGTCAAGCGGGTGTGCGGTCGCGGCGCCGGATCCGCGCTGCTGGACGATCCCGAAACCCTGGGTCGCATCGTCGTCGCCGCCGTGGAGTCGACCGATCTGCCGGTGAGCGCCAAGGTGCGGCTGGGAGTGCGTGACACGTCGCGCTTCGACGAGGTGCTCGACGCGACGGGCGCTGCCGCCCTGCTCACTGTGCACGCCCGGACGCGCGCCGAGAGTTACGCGATGCCGGCGCGCTGGGAGTGGATTGCCCACGCGGTCGAGCGCACGCGCGCACGCCATCCGGGCACGCTTGTGATTGGCAACGGCGCGATCGACTACGCGAACGATGCGCACCGCATGCAGCGCGAAACCGGCTGCGACGGCGTGATGGTGGGGCGCGCGGCAATCGCCGATCCGTTCCTGTTCAACGAGGCGGCGGGCGAAGCCGCTGTGGGCCGCGAAGAGGCGGTGCGATTCGCCGTTGCCTATCTCGACGCGCTCGCCAGCCCGCGACGGTTCGGGCGCTTCAAGCAGCTATTGCGCGTCTATCGCTCCGGCGGGTTGTTTGTCGGCCGCGAGGAGCAGCGCAAGCGCCTGTTGCGCAGCACCGATGCAGCCGAGGTTCGCGCGGCGCTGCTAAGTCTGTAGTCTGGCGCGTCATGAGCGCATCCCACTCGCGCCGGGAACCCGGCGCCAAATTCCCGGCGGATCGGGGTTTCGGTACGCAGATCGCCGCCGCGCGCGGCAAACGCCTGCTCAACCGCGACGGCAGCTACACGGTGCGGCGCACGGGGATCCGCTCGCGCCTGTTCCTCGACTTCTACCACTCGCTGCTCACGATTCGCTGGAGCGCCTTCCTGCTGATCCTGCTGGTGATCTTCCTCGCCATCAACGGCGCGTTCGCGGCGGCCTATCTCGCCTGCGGAGAAGGCGCGATCGAAGGGCCGGCCAGTTCGCTCTCCTACGCCCGATGGGAGCGCGCGTTTTTCCTGAGTGTGCACACGCTGGCCGGCGTCGGCTACGGCTACCTGCGCCCCGTCGGCTACGCGGCCAACGTGGTCGCGGTGTTCCAGTCGTTCACCAGCCTGTTGCTCTACGCGGTCGCCGCCGGCCTCGTGTTCGCGCGCGTCTCGCGGCCGATCGCCGACATCGCGGTGAGCGAGAGGATGATCTGCTCTCCCTACCGCGAAGGTACGGCCCTGATGGTGCGTCTCGCCAACCGGCGCCCCAACGAGATCATCGATCTCAGCGCGATCTTGATCGCTTCGTATCTGGTCGAACACGGGCGTCGCGAGTTCGCGGAATTGCAGCTCGAACGCGACCGGATCACTTTCTTTCCGTTGTCGTGGACCATCGTGCATCCGCTGGACGAGTCGAGTCCGCTGCACGGCTGGGACGACGCGATGGCGCGCGAGCGCGGGCTGGAAGTGCTCTTGTTGCTGACCGGCATCGACGAGACCGAAGCGCGCACCGCCCACAAGCGCACGTCGTTCTCCGCCGATGAAATCGTCTGGAACGCGCGCTTCGCAGACATCTTCACGCGCGGCGCGGCCGGCAACCCCGAAAGCATCGACGTAAGCCGCATCGGCGCCACCGAACCGATCGCCTGAACGCTTTTAGGCGGCGTTGAACCTCAGGTAGTTCGAGTCCTCCGAGGCATGTCCTCTTCCGAGGGCACATACTCGGAAAAATGGTGACTGGCTCCGTACTTCCAAGATCGGGAGCGTTAGCGCATCAGGCGTTTGAGTTCACGCAGCGTCTTCCCGTCGAGCTTTCGGACGCGGGGGCCTTCCAAGAGTGCGCGCGCCTCGCTCTTGCGTAGGTCCGCGTCGATCATGCCCAGGTAGTGCAGTGCGCTCAACAGCAGATCCGTGTCATCCGCCCGCAGGTGATCGATCAAAACCTGCTTGGCGCGATCCGGGTCGATCTTGACCAGCGCGTGCATGATCGGGCCGCGGACGGGGTCGGTCCACTCCTTGTTCGCGATGCGCCGCGCGAGGTCGTCGAACGCTCTCGGTTCCCGCAGTTCGCCGAGAGCCTTCGCGAGCGAGAGGTAGTGCCCGGCGTTCTCCTCGGTGGCCGCGGCGCGAACGAGGAATTCCCGGGAAGTCGGCGTATCCGCGAACCCCGACGCTCCGTAGGCGGTCCACTTGGCGTAGCCGTAGCGCTTTTCGAGGCCGATGAATTCGATCAGCGCCTCTTCCGCGCCCGCGTACTGCGGCAACCAGAGATCCGCCAGTCGCTCGCTGATCCCCGGCCCCGACTTGTTGCCATAGAGCAGCGCAATGAATGCGAGATAGCCTTGCTTGCCACCGCGTTTGAGGACTTCGATCAGCGTCCGTTTCTCCTCATGGCTCGAGGCATGCAACGCGCGCCACGCGGCCTCGACGAGTTCGTCGCGCACGCCGAGCCGCGACCCGGCGCGCCGAACCGCATCCGGAACCGGCGCCGGCGCTGTTTTCTTCGACTCCGGCTGCTGGACGTCGGGCGCCTGCTTCGGCGAACCCTGCTCCGGCGACTCGTTCAGCCTCACTTGGAGCGATCGATTCTCTCGTCGCAGCTCTTCGAGCTCTTGTTGGAGACTCGCCACGCGCGTGGCGGGCTGCTCGCGTCGCGGTCGCGGCGACGCGCTGGTGGTTGCGTTCGAGTGGCCGATTGCCATTCCGGCGCCACCCGCCGCGAGCAGGCCGACGGCGACAAGGGACTTCGCTTTCCAAGCCAAGGCGATTCCTCCTCCCTTCATGACCGCCCCGGAGGAAGCCGGTGCGATCGCCGCCCAACCGTCGGCCGAGAGCCACGGGAGCAGCAGGAGTGCGTAGGCGAGTTGGGGCAGGCGGCTGCGCAACAGACGTCGCGCGCGCAACAGCCGTGTTGTGACGGTAGAACGGGAAATGTCGAGCAGGCGCGCCGCCTCCGCGGCGGTGATCCCCTCGATGTAGTGCAGCACGATGACGTCGCGATCGCGTGCGGGCAATCGCGTGATGGCGTCACGTACGAGGCGCGCTTCCTCGAGACGCGCCGCGGACTCCAGCGGTCCC
>CBDURV010000526.1:0-3408 GCA_965369495.1 uncultured bacterium | reverse complement strand
TGAACTCACCTCGCTTTTCGCCGCCGGGTTTGGTGCTGGCTTCGAGGTGGGTCTTGGCGGCCTCGCGGTCGCCGGCGAAGAGGCGTTCGCAGCCGATGTAGTAGTGCATCTCGCACATTCGTTCCGCTTCGGTCAGCTTGGTTTCTTGGGTGCGCTTGGCGTAGGCGAGGAGTTGGGCGGCGGTTAGTTTTTGGGCGAAGAATCTGAGTACGGCTACTCGGCGGTCGGGCTTGGGGCTCTTGGCCAGGTACGCATTCAGTTTTTGCTGCGCCTCGTCTTGGCGGCCGAGGTCCATTAGGCACATCCATACGCGGATGTTGACGATGTTCGCGCTCTCGGCCGCCGTGCACTGCTCGAATTCTCTTAGCGCCTTCGTTCGATCCACTTTTGTCCCACGCCCGTCGTAGTGGATCACTCCGATGCGGAAGTGGCCTCTTGTGTCACCGTGCCCGGCAGCCCTTCGGTACCATTTGATCGCCTGCTCGATGTCCTGCTTGGTCCCCTTGCCCTCTTCGTAGCAGCGGGCCAGTCCCATCATGGCAAGCTCTCTTCCTCTCGCAGCCGCCTTGTAGAGCAGATCGAAGGCTTGCGCCTGATCTGCTTCGACGCCTCGTCCATAGAACAACGCCACTCCCAGTCGAGCCATCGCGCTCGAGTCGTTCACGCCCACTCCCTTGCGATACCACTCGACCGCCTTGGCTTCGTTCACCGCCGTGCCTTCGCCGCTGAAGTGCATGTCGCCGACCACGGTCATCGCGGTGCCGTCGCCCTTGTCCGCGGCCTTGCGGAACCACTCGAGCGCCTTGACCGCGTCCTTTTCCACCCCGCGTCCGTTGCGATACAGCCTGGCGATTCCAACCATCGCGGCCGCGTTGCCTTTCGCGGCCGCCTTCGTGTACCAGCCCATGGCCTCGGCGTAGTCTTGCCGACCACCCTTCCCCTCGGCGCGCATGTAGGCGAGCCACACCATGCCCCCCGCACCCCCCTCCAAAGCCGCCGCGTGATACCAGCGCACCGCCAACTCGGGATCGGTCGTCACTCCTCTGCCTGTCCGGTAGATATGCCCCAACTCCACCATGGCGTACGTGTTGCCATGCACGGCCCCCCGATTCAGCCAGCGAACCGCTTCGCGAAACTCCGCCTTCAGCTCCTTGATGTCGAGGTACATGCGGCCCAACTCGTTCATGGCGTACGAGTTCCCCTTCGCCGCCGCCTGCTTGTAGAGCCGAATCGCCGCTTGGTAGTCCTTGTCGCCGCCCTGCCCTCGCTTGTGCATGCGCGCCAGACCGACCATGGCCCGGCTGGAGCCCTTCGCGATCGCCCTGGCGAACCACTCGCGCGCGACCTTGGTGTCTTTCCCGCCCCCCTTGCCCGTGCGCCACATCCGCGCGGCGCGCACCATCGCATCCGCGTCTCCGGCCTCCGCCGCCTTGAGGTACCACTCCCGCGCCTTGACCAAGTCGAGCGCAGTGCCGTCGCCCCCGTAGTACATGCGCGCGACGTGGACCATCGCCTTCACGCTGCCCGCAGCGCCCGCGATCTTCCACTGCTCCAGCGCGCCCGCCGCGTCGCCCTCGCCGTAGAGCTTCGCCGCTTCTTTCATCGGATCCGGCGCTTCCAGCGGATCCGGCTCTTGCGCGAGCGCGAAGCTTCCTAGGGCGAGCAACACGAAAGCTACGGAGCGGATACGCATAGGCCAGATCCTATAGAATCCGCCCTGCATGGATCTGATCGGGGAGAAGGTAGGCTCCTTCACGATCGTCGAACAGCTAGGCGCGGGCGGGATGGGGACCGTTTACAGCGCCAGCGACGACGATGGCGCTTTCGTCGCTATCAAGACGCTGCACCCCCATTTGCTGTCCGTGCCCGGGGCGTTCAAGCGCTTCTTGCGGGAGGCGCAACTCGGACAGCAGATCGACCACCCCAACGTGGTGCGCTCGCTCGACGTCGATGCGCTGACGGTCGGCGGCCAGCAGGTCCACTTCCTGGTCATGGAACTCGTCGCCGGTCAGACGCTCGATCGTCTGCTGGTCGAACTCGGGACCGTGCCCGAAGAACTCTGCCGGCACATCGGCATCCAGGTTTCCGAAGCACTCGTGGCGATTCACGCCCACGGCGCGGTGCATCGCGACCTCAAGCCGAGCAACGTGATCATCACCCCCGACAACGAAGTCAAGGTGATGGACTTCGGCATCGCCCTGCTGCGCGACCCCGCGCTCGCGCTCACCGAAGTCGGCGAGTTCGTCGGCTCGGTGCTCTACGCCGCGCCGGAGCAGTGGAATCCGGAGGCGACCGTCGATGCGCGCATCGATCTCTTCGCGCTCGGCATTCTGCTGTACGAAATGGCGACCGGCCGGCACCCGTTCGCCGGCCACCACAAGTCGGTCCCGCCCTCGCTGATCACGTCCACGCCCGCCGAACCGGCCAACCTCACGCGGCCGGAACTTTCCGACTACTTCGTCGAACTGGTCGCCAAGCTGCTCGAAACCGATCCCGACAATCGGTTCGGCAGCGCGGAACTCACGCGCGGCATCCTCGAATCGGGCGAACGCGCGCAGTGGTGGCAGGATCGCGAGGTCGAACTCGACCGCACCGGCCACGTGCGCGCGCGCCGCATCCAGATTCCCCGCGACTCCGGCGTGCACGGTCGCGACCGGGAACTCGATGCGCTCGCGGCGTGCATGGCGCAGGTGCGCGACGGGCACGGCCAGGTCGTGCTGCTGGAGGGCGAGTCGGGCATCGGCAAGACGCGCCTCGTCGATGAATTCCTGCGCCGCGATGAACTCCTGGGCCGCGAAGGGCAGTTGGGCCGGGATCGGAAGGGCGCCCAGTTCCTATTCGGCAGCTATCCGCCCGGCGGCGCCGCCACGATCGAGGGCGCGTTTTCGACCGCGTTCCGCGAGCACCTCGGCCACGCCGACCTGGAACGCAAGCTGGCGCCGCTGCTGCCGGAACTCGGCGCGCTCGTTCCCGCCTTCGCCGCGCTGCTCCGCGGTGAACCGGCGCCGGAGG
Source organism: uncultured bacterium (assembly GCA_965369495.1). Taxonomy (GTDB): domain Bacteria; phylum Planctomycetota; class PLA2; order PLA2; family PLA2; genus JBCDBY01. The sequence continues at coordinate 396 of CBDURV010000526.1, read as the reverse complement.
GCAAGAGCGCGCTCTCCGCGGAGTCGATCGTCGCCGTATTTTCCGAAACGACGCGCGCGCTGGCGCTCGCGGAACCGGTAATTCTCTTTCTCGACGATCTGCACTTCGCACCCGCCGAGGCGCGCGCGCTCTTCGCCCGCATGGCGCAGATGGTCCACGACCTGCCCATCCTGCTCATCGGCGCATATCGTCCCGACGGCGCGGGCGAGTGGCAGACCGACCTGTTGCCGCTCGGCCACGTGCGCCACATGCCGCTGCAGCGCCTGACGCCGGCCGAACTCGCGTCGCTGTTGGCCGACGCGTTCGGTTCGGACGCGCTCGCCGACCAGTTGGGCTGGGAAATCGCGCGCAAGTCCGACGGCAATCCGCTCTTCGTGCTCGAAATCCTGCGCGACC
>CBDURV010000525.1:0-3415 GCA_965369495.1 uncultured bacterium | reverse complement strand
GTCGTGCTGGTCGTCATCACGCCCATCGGACTCGCGGGCGTCTACATCGAGCGCAAGCTGGCCGGCCGCATGCAGAACCGCCGCGGCCCCAACCGCGTCGGTCCCTACGGCCTGCTGCAGCCTATTGCCGACGGCATCAAGCTGCTCTGCCAGGAGGACATCGTCCACAAGGGAGCCGACGCGCCTCTCTTCAAGATGGCGCCCTATGTCGTCTTCCTCGCGGCGTTTACCGGCTTCGCGGTGATCCCGTTCGGCCCCGGCCTCTACGCCGCCGACCTCGACGTCGGCGTGATCTTCTTCCTGTCGATGATCGGCCTCGAAACGGTCGGCATCGTGATGGCGGGCTGGGCGTCGAACAACAAGTGGAGCCTGCTCGGCGCGATGCGCGAAGTGGCGCAGGTGGTCAGCTACGAGCTTCCGCTCGGGTTGAGTGCGATGGCGCCGGTCATCGCCGCCGGTTCGCTCTCGCTCGTGACCATTACCGACGCGCAGCAGGGCCACATCTTCAACTGGTTCATCTTCAAGGACGGCTACTGGGCGATCGTCATGGTGCCCTGCTTCCTTGTCTGGTGCGTATCGGCGCTCGCCGCCGCGAAGCGCGCGCCCTTCGACCTGCCCGAGGCGGAGTCGGAGCTGGTCGCCGGCTTCCACACCGAGTACTCGGGCATGCGCTTCGGCATGTTCTTCCTGCCGGAGTACGCGGTCATGATGTCGCTCGCCGCGGTCGGCAGCGTGTTGTTCCTCGGCGGCTACCACGACCCGTTTGGCATGTCGGCCGAGGACGGCTCGATGCACGGCGTCTGGTGGTGGGGCCTGCTCTGGTTCATGGGCAAGGCCATCGTCCAATGGCTGCTCATTATCTGCCTGCGCTGGACGCTTCCGCGTCTGCGCGTCGACCAGGTCATGTACCTCTGCTACAAGGTCCTGTTGCCGGTTTCGATGGCTTGCGTCGTCGTTACGGCACTCTTCAAGCTGATCTCGGGAGGTCGGGGATGATGTCCTTCCGCCAGTGGGCCCATCGCGTGATCAACGGCCTCGTCACGACGTGGGGTGGCCTCAAGGTCACGATTCCCTACATCTTTCGCACGCCGTACACGCTGCAGTATCCGGAGGAGCTTCCGGACATTCCGCCGACCGAGCGCGGCCTGCACAACTTCGAGATCGACAAGTGCATCGCGTGCGACCAGTGCGTGAAGATCTGCCCGGTTGATTGCATCTCCCTCGAGGCCGAGGGCAAGGGCAAGACCGCGCGCATGACCAAGTACGAAATCGACTACACCAAGTGCCTCTTCTGCGCGCTTTGCACCGAGCCGTGCCCGACGGAGTGCATCCACATGGGGCCGACCTTCGATCTGGTCGGCTACACGCGCGACGAGGTGATCATCAACTACGCGGACCGGGACAACCCGCGCACTTTCAGCGGCGACGAGAAGATGCCGTACGAAATCGTCTCGATGATCAGGAAGTAAGCCATGGGAGCCCAAGCGCTACTTTTCTGGATGTTCGCCGCGATGGTCATCGCCGGCGGTCTCATGGCTGTGCTGCTGCCGAGCATCCAGCAGGCGGTCTTCAGCCTGCTGTTGAGTTTCGTCGGTGTCGCCGCCATCTACGCGCTGGCGGGGGCCGACTTCCTCGCCATCACGCAGATCGTCGTCTACGTCGGCGGCATTCTGGTGCTGTTGTCCTTCGGCATCCTGCTGACGGGACGCACGGCGCTCACGCTCGGCCCGCAGGAGATTCGCAATCGTCCGCTCGGCGTACTGCTGGGCGCGATGATCTTCGCGGGTCTGCTCTGGGCGATCGTCAACAGCTCCGGGTTCGCGCCCGGCGCCGGCATGGATGGCGGAACGACGAAGGCAATCGGTCAGCTGCTGCTGACCCGTTACCTGATCGCGTTCGAGTTCGCCGCCATCATGCTGCTCACGGCGCTCGTCGGCGCCGCCTACCTCGTGCGGAGGACGCAGGCGTGAGTATCGGTCTTTATCACTTCCTCGGTCTCGCGGCCGCGCTCTTCAGCGTCGGCGTCATCGGCGTGGTCACGCGCCGCAACGCGATCGGGATCCTGATCGGCGTCGAGTTGATGCTCAACGCCTGCAATATCAACCTTGTCGCCTTTTCCCGCTTCGGCGGCGGCGGCATGGTCGGCCAGGTCTTCGCGGTCTTCGTGATCGTGCTGGCCGCGGCGGAGGCCGCTGTGGCGCTGGCGATCATTCTTCAGCTCTTCGACAAACGCAGCGATGTGGATGTCGATCGTGCCCGGACGTTGCGGGGCTAAGGCAGCATGGAACAGGCACTTCCCGCATACGTCCCCTGGATCATCTACCTGCCCGCCATCGCGGGTCTGATCCAGCACTTTTTGGGCAAGAAGCTCCCGCGCCAGGGCGACATCCTCGTCATCGGCGCGATGGCCGGTTCGCTCGCACTGAGCGTGACGATGCTCTTTGGCTGGATGGCGCTCGAGCCCGGTCAGTTCTTCCACGCGAAGACGACCTGGTTCACGTTGCCCAACGGCACGGAGTTTTACCTCGGCATCATGGTCGACGGCCTGACCGCTGCGCTCACCATCGTGGTGACGCTGGTGGCGACGCTGGTCTTCCTGTTTTCGAGCGCCTACATGAAGGGGGACGCCAACTACGAGCGCTTCTTCTTCTGGCTCTCGTTCTTCGGCGTGGCGATGCTGATCCTCACGCTGGCCGACAACCTGCTGATGCTCTTCATCGGCTGGGAGCTGGTCGGTTTGTGCTCCTACAAGCTGATCGGCTTCTGGAGCCAGGACCTCGCCAACGCCGAGGCGGCCAAGAAGGCCTTCATCACCACGCGCATCGGCGACGTCGGAATGATGGTCGGCATCCTGATCCTCTACAACGTCACCGGCAGCCTCCAGTTCGACGCGATCTACGCCGCGGCCGCCAACTGGGAAGGCAGCACCGGCCTGCTGACGATGGCCGGCATCGGCATCTTCCTCGGCGCGGTCGGCAAGTCGGCGCAGTTCCCGCTGCAGGTCTGGCTGCCCGACGCGATGGCGGGCCCGACGCCGGTCAGCGCGCTCATCCACGCGGCCACCATGGTCGCGGCGGGCGTCTACCTCGCGGCGCGCATGTTCCCGATCTTCACCCCCGACGCGCTCGGCTACATCGCGGCGACGGGTGCGGTCACCGCCTTCGGCGCGGCGATCATCGCGGTCACCCAGACCGACATCAAGAAGGTGCTCGCCTACTCGACCATCAGCCAGCTTGGCTACATGATGATCGGCGTCGGTTGCGGCGCGCCGTGGGCGGGCATGTTCCACCTCGTCACCCACGCGTTCTTCAAGGCGTGCCTCTTCCTCGGCTCCGGCTCGGTCATCTTCGCGATGCACCACGCGCAGGACCTCAAGGACATGGGCGGCCTGCGCAAGAAGATGCCGATCACGTTC
>CBDURV010000524.1:0-3416 GCA_965369495.1 uncultured bacterium | reverse complement strand
CGAGGCGAACGATCTCGCGCAGCAGTTCGCGCGCCTCGGCGCGCTTGCCCGTTTCAAGCACATCGCGCGCGGCGTCCAGCTTGCCGCCAAGGTGGCGCGCCTCGAACTCGCGGAACTCCACCGGCCGCGCCGCCGAAACGCGCTTTTTCTCGACTGTGCGCCCGGAGACGTAGCGAACCGTCACGCGCTCGGCGTGCGACGCATCGCCCAGGCCGAACCAGAGACGGTGCGGACCGGAGCTGAGGTAGCTGACCTTCGCCCCGACGACCTGTGTCTGCGCGCGGCCTTTCGCATGCACCGTGACGGTCGCGCCGTAGGCGAGCACGTTGGGCGCGGCGCCGAAGACGTTGACCTGCAGCATGTTTCCCAGGCGTTCGGAGTCGTTGCGCATGAGAAGCGCCGCGTCGCCGAAGCGCACCATGACGACATCGATGTCACCATCGCCATCCACGTCGCCGCTCATTGCCCCGCGGCCGACCTGCTGCTCGGCCCACGCGCTGCCGGCGCGCGGCGCTAGATCGTAGAAGCGCTCGCCGCCGTTCCAGAAGAGCTGCGCCGGCATCGGCACAAGCTGGAGCGGCGCGTCGGGCTCCTCGAAGGTGGAGCCGTTCACGACGTAGATGTCGGCACGGCCATCGGCATCGAAGTCGACGAATTCGCACGCCCACCCGACCAGCCCGCGGGCGGGCGGCCCGAGGTACGAACGGCGCGAGTCGTCGCGGAAGACCATTGGGGTCTCCTGCGTGTAGAGCGCATTCTCTTCCGGCTTCCAGTGGGTGACGAACATGTCGATGTCGCCATCGGCGTCGGGATCGCCCACCGTAAGCCCCATCGCACCGCGCCAGTCGGCGGTGCATGACGGATGGCTCACGTCCTTGTAGCGCCCGCCACCGAGCCCCTGGTACATGACGTTGTCGGTGACATCGTTGGCGACGTAGAGATCGAGCTTGCCGTCGCCGTCGAAGTCGGCGAAGAGTGCGGCCAGCCCCTTGCCCTGCGGGTTCGCGATGCCGGTAGCCTCCGCGCGCTCCTCAAAGCGCCCGTCCTGCTGAACAAAGAGCAGGTTGGCGACGGGCGGGAAGGTGGCGGGGTTGAGCGTCGGAGGCAGCGACGCACCGCGCCGTTTGCTGGACGACGGGGTCATGGTCTCGTCGAACTCGACGTAGCGGCAGACATAGAGGTCGAGGTCGCCGTCGCCATCCACGTCGCCCCAGCACGCGCCCGTGCTGAATCCCCCGCCCGCCACGCCGGCGGCCTCGGTGATGTCGGTGAAGCGGAACGCGCCGTCGTTGCGCAGGAGCACGTTGCGACCGTAGCCGGTCACGTACAGGTCGATGTCGCCGTCCGAATCGAAGTCCGCGGCGGCGACACCGTTGCCGTGCAGCGCGGGCCACGCACCCTCGACCGGTTCGAAGTTGCCCTTGCCGTCGTTGCGCAGCGCCGCGCACGGCGGAGGTGTGCTGCCGAGCGGGCCGTTGTTCACGAAGAAGAGATCCAGATCGCCGTCGCCATCGAGGTCTTCCAGCGCGACCCCGGAGCCCATGTCCTCGGGCAGACGATGCGTCCGTCGCCCGGGAAAGTGCTGAAACGGCAACGGCACCGCGGTGAAGCGCAGTTGCGGCGCCGCGGCCGGAATCGTGCGCAGGCCGACGTTGGTCACGCCGGGCACGAACCCCTTCACCTCGGGCTCGGTGTCGCGCAGCGCCAGCCACGCTCCGCCGGCGCAGAGCAGCACGACGACGACGGAGAAGATCGCATACGTGAGCGATCGGCGATGTTTGCGGCGCACGTCTACCCCCCTGGATCGCGTACCGCGATGCGCGCCGTTGCACGCGACATGTCGGTGATCGGCGCGCGCACGCTGCCGTCGGGCCAGATGACATTGAGCAGCGTCTGATCGACCTTGCGGTAGCGCAGCACCGCCTCCACCACGAGTTCACCACCCGCCGGCGCTTCGAATTCGACGTTGGTGCCCTGGATCTTGGGACTGCCCTCGCACTGCCAGGTGATGTCGTAGTTCTGCTGGTCGCTGTAGCCGGGGAAGAGCACGCGACGGAAGCGCGCGCCCACCATGTCCCACAGGTTGTGGCGATCGATCAGGTTGCCGGCGCGGTCCACGCCCTCCGCCTTGAACATCCACGAACCCGGCATGATGAAGCCGGCCTCATCGAGGTCGCCGGAGCGGAAGATCTCCTCCCCGTTGCGCGTGACGCGCACGAACATCCACGCCTGGATGACGTCGAGCGGTCCGGTCGGGAATGTGTGGCCCACCTTGCGGTTGTCGGCGACGACGCGAATGCGAATCTTCTCGCCCGCGCGCACCGACTCGGGTGCTTCGATGCTGATCGGAACGGGCGGACCACCCGGCCAGCGATCGGCGATTTCCGGAATGACGGTCTTGCCCTGCAGCCAATCCTCGGTCAGCTTGACGTGCTTGGCGGCGTTCGGCAGGTTGTGGTGCGTGGGCAGCCACTGGTTGCTGGCGATGTATCCGTGGTGCCGGTGCTTGGCCGACTTGCCCGGATCGTCCGAGACGACCTGCCGCATGTGGCAGTCGTTGCAGGTGAGCGATTTCTCGGGATCGGCTCGATCGGGGTTGTCCTTGTCGGGCACGAACCAGTGCGAACCCTTCCAGGCGTCGTACTGGTTCTGGAGTTGGACGCGCGTCGCCCGGTTGATCTCCTTGTCGATGAACTGCTTGTGGCAGGCGCCGCAGAATTCGGGGGTGCTGAGCAGCGGTCGCCCGTAGGTCACCTTGTGCTCGCGCGGATAGGCGCGAATCAGGAACTTGCCCAGGAAGCTGTCCTCCTTGAGATAGCGACGCGGCGGCGTGAGCACGTAGTTGGCATTGCCCTCCACGTCGGTCCGCACGATGGAGTGGCAGACCGCGCAGGAAATGCCCTCGTCCGCGCCGGGGCTCGACAGGTCCTCGTGGAAGATGTTCTTCGAACCGGAGAAGAGCGAAATCGGATCGTGGCAACCGGCGCAGTAGCGCGTCGATTCGTCGCCGTTCGACTCCGCCATCGCTCCCTGGATGAACTGGAAAAACGTCGAGCGCGATGCGTAGCGGTGCGCGGAAGGCGCCCACTCGGCATAGATCTCCTCGTGGCATCCGGACGTGCCGCAACTCTCCGAGCCGGCCAGCGCGTCGGGCGCGAATCCGCCGGACTCTTCGAACTGCTCTGCGGCCTCCTTGCGCTCTTCACGCACGCGGACCAGCAGTCGCCCCAGCGCTTCGCGGTCGGTCCCGGCGGCGCGCAGGTCCGCGATACGAGCGGCATCGGTCTCGAATCCACCCAACTCGTTCGGGTGCGTTTCGCCGCGGGAACGACAGGCTGCGGAATCCGCGTGCCCCGCCTCGACGCCTTCCAGGAACGAGGCGGTCGAAGCAGCCAGATCGGCGTCGGTCCGCTCTC
>CBDURV010000523.1:0-3420 GCA_965369495.1 uncultured bacterium | reverse complement strand
AAGCGCCTCGATTTCGGCGAGCGTGGGCACGTTCGGCATGGGGGAAACCTACCAGCTGGCGCGAAGACGTGGCGATGTTGTTGCGGCCTATGACCCGCCGACGAAGCGTTGGAAGCGGCCCTTGTCATTGGCCTTGCGGTAGGCCTCTTCGCCGGCGATGACGCCTTCGCCGGCTAGGCGGAACAGGGAGTCGTCCATTCGGTGCATGCCCTCGCTGCGGCCGCCCTGGATCATCGACTCGATCTTGTGGGTCGCGCCTTCGCGGATGACGGCCCGGATCGCCGTGGAATCGAACATGAGTTCAGTCGCCGGGACGCGTCCCTCGCCGTCGAGGCGGCGGCAGAGGATCTGGCTCAGCACGCCGCGCAGCGACCCCGAAAGCATGGAGCGCACCTGCGGCTGCTGGTCCTCGGAAAAGACCTCGACGATGCGGTCGACGGTTCGCGACGCGCTGTTGGTGTGCACGGTGGAAAAGACGAGCATGCCCATTTCCGCGAGCGTGATGGCGAGGCGAATCGTGAGTTGATCGCGCATTTCGCCCACCAGCACGAGATCCGGCGACTGGCGCGCCGCCGAGCGCAGCGCCGCCGCGAACGACTCGGTGTCGCGGCCCACCTCGCGTTGCGTAAACGTGCTCTCCACATCGTTGTGGCGGAACTCGATCGGGTCCTCGATCGTGATGATGTGCCGCTTCTCGTTCAGGTTGATGAGGTTGAGCAGCGCCGCCAGCGTCGAGGACTTGCCGCTTCCGGTCGGGCCGGTCACCAGCACGAGTCCACTCTTGATCTGCGTAAAACGCTCCACCTCGGTCGGAATCGACAGCTCGTCGAGTGACGGGATGCGGCGCGGGATGGTGCGGAAGACGGCACCGGTTCCATGGTGGTGGCGGAAGACATTGACGCGATAGCGCGCCACCCCCTCGACCTCGTACGCGAGATCGACCTCGCCGAACTCCTCGAACCGTTCGCGATGGCGATCATCGAGGATCGGGTCCACGAGCGGAGCGACCGGTACCGGCAGATCCTCGAGCAGTTCGAGACGCCCATGGACGCGCGCCTTGGGGGGCGTTCCCTCGAGCAGGTGCAGATCGGATCCCGAGCGTTCTTGCAGGGCACGGAGCAGGTCGTCGATGTGCATCAGTCGAACCGTTTCTTGTTGACCGCATAGCGGCGCGCAACGTCGGTCGTAATGAGCTCCTGCGCGACCATCTCCAGCAGGCGTGTGTCGAGATCGACCATGCCGTGCCGGCGGCCCAACTGCAGTTGTCCGGGCAGCAGGTGCGTCTTGCCGTCGCGAATCAGGTTGGCGACGGCGGGGGTCACCTTCATGATCTCGTAGGCGGGTACGCGCCGTCCGCCGCCCTGGCGCGGCAGCAGTTGCTGGCAGACGACGGTGCGCAGCGACGCGGCGACCATGGTCTTGATCTGGTCCTGCTCGTTCGGCGGAAACGCATCGATAATGCGATTGACGGTCGATGCGGCGTCGCGCGTGTGCAGCGTTCCGAGCACGAGGTGGCCCGTCTCCGCGGCGATGATCGCCGTACGAATGGCGTCCAGGTCCCGCAGTTCCGAAACGAGGATCACGTCGGGATCCTCGCGCAGCGCGGCCCGCAGGGCGAGCTCGAAGCCGGTCGTGTGGCGTCCCACCTCGCGCTGCGTGACGTTGCACTTGTCGTTGGGAAAGACGAACTCGATGGGCTCCTCGATCGTGATCACGTGTTCGTGCCGCGTCTGGTTCACCCGCTGCAGGAGCGCCGCGAGGGTCGAACTCTTGCCGCAGCCCGCCGGTCCCGTGACGAGCACCATGCCGGTTCGGTAGTACGTGAGATCTTCCAACGACTCGGGCAGCCCGAGCGAGGCGAGATCGGGCAGTTCCTGCGGGATGCACTTGAGGCTGATTCCCGTGCCGCGATCGTGGCGGTGGAGGTTGGCGCGGAACCGCCCGAGTTCGCCTGCGTCGAATGAGAAATCGACATCGAGGCCGCCCTCCGCATCCGCCATGGCGAGCAGCTCGACGGCAAGCGCCGCGCACTCGGGCTCGTCGATGGCCATCTCCGGCAATCGCTTGAGCTCGCCCTCCACGCGCATCCAAGGCACGGCGCCGGAGGATAGCTGCACGTCGGACGCGCCCGCGTCACGGGCCGCCGTAAGGAATTGATTCAGTCGCGATGCCACTCGATCTCCCCGCCAGGTAGGAAATAGATCATGAACATCGTGCCGCCCTCCACTGTGGCCGGGTGGCGCGTGCCCGGAGCATAGACGATCCAACCGGGGGAGGCGCCGTCGAAGCGCGGTTCGTCGGCGAGTGCGAAGCAGAAGTTCACTTCGCCTTTGGGATGCGTGTGCTGCATGCCGCGGCCGCTGCTGACGACCGCATCGACGGAGAATCCGCGGCGGTCCTTGGCAATCCGGCCGAAGCGCGTGGTGCCCGCCTCCTTGGGGCAGAGCTCCTCGAGGTGCTCGCGGCAGAACGCCTGCAGTTCCGGCATCGTGCCGAAGGCGCGGGTGAGCGCGGCGCTCGCGGAGTCGGGGTAGGCGAGGTCGTTTTGACGCAGGTGGTCGATGACCGGGTCGAGGTGGACCCAGATGGCTTCCGTACTCATTCCTCAAGCGTATACGGCAACTCGTTCGAATTCACGCCACCGTTTGTGAGGCGAAATGCCACATCGCCGGTCGGCGTAGAGCCGAAAGGCACGGCGAATACGCTCACGATATCGCCGATCGGCTCCACGGTGAGCAGCACGCGATTCAGGACGCGCGATCCGGTCGCGCCGTCGAACTGGGCGAGTTCGTTCTGGGAGAGGTTGAATCCATAGACGCGGATGACCGCTTCGGTCGGCCCCGAGCCGGGGTAGAGCAGGGTCACGTGAATGGCGGTGGGCTTCGGGACATCCACTCCCTGGTCGTCGAGAGGCTGGAAACCGACCAGACCGGAAGGCGCGTCGTTGCCGATCAGCACCCAGACGAGGCCCGGTAGCGCGTCGGCGGGAACGGTGGCAGTAATCGACGTCGCCGTGGATGCGTCCACGGTCCCCTCGGCCCCCCCAAAAAAGACGCGCAGCGCGCCCTGATCGAAGCCGGTGCCGCTGATCGTGACCTGCGTGCCGACCATCGCCGTGTCGGGCGCCACCGCGGTGATGGTGGGGCCGGTGTAGGGCACGGTCACCCAGTTGAAGTCGTCGATAAACTCGCCGGTGCGGCGGGTGAGGCGAATCGAGAAGGCGTCGTTGCCGGGCGCCGGCACGGTGTAGACCGCCCATTCGCCGCCGATCACCATGGCGGGAGAGAATGCCTCGTTCTCGCCGTTGACGATCATCTGCATGAGATCGAACGGGTTGAAGTTGGTCGAGTCGCGGCTCATGCGAACTACGACATCGAGGCTCGGCAGGTCATTGACCGCCATGCCGCCGTCGCCGCGCGC
>CBDURV010000522.1:0-3423 GCA_965369495.1 uncultured bacterium | reverse complement strand
GGGCCCGTAGCTCAGTTGGGAGAGCGCTGCGTTCGCAATGCAGAGGTCGGGAGTTCAAGTCTCCCCGGGTCCACCAACACTCCCCCCCGCGCCAATAGCGAAGAGCCAAGAACAAAGAGAAATTCCTGGAGGAGCCAACGCCCCGCGCGGGTGGGCCGTATTCAGGGGGCAGTTGGCGAAGCGTTCCACGAGATCTCATCCGGGACCGTGAAGGAGTGGCAATGATCGAGGTAGAGAGCCTGACAAAGCTCTACGGGGACTTTCGAGCCCTGGACAACGTGTCGTTTGGCGTAAAGAAGGGCGAGGTGCTTGCGTTCCTCGGCCCCAACGGCGCCGGCAAATCGACCACTATGAAGATCCTGACCGGCTACATCGCCCCCAACTCGGGCGGTGCGAGCATTGGCGGGCTCGACGTCGTGACCGAATCGCGAGCGGTGCGGGAGCGCATCGGGTATCTGCCCGAGACGACCCCGCTCTACTACGACATGCAGGTCAACGAGTTCCTGACTCTCGCGGCCCGGTTGCGTGGCATGCCGCGCGCGCTGCGCCAGGGCCGGCTGGGGTGGGTGGCCGACATCTGCTTCCTGCGACCCTTCTGGCGCAAGCCGATCGGGCAGCTGTCGCGGGGCCAGAAGCAGCGCGTCGGGTTCGCCGCCGCGATCATGCACGATCCGGACGTGCTCATCCTGGATGAGCCGACCGCCGGTCTCGACCCCAATCAGATCCTCGAGGTGCGCGAGCTCATTCGCAGCTTCGCGGGCCACAAGACGATCCTGCTCTCCACGCACATCCTCCAGGAGGTGCATGCGATGTGCGATCGCGTCGTGCTCATCGCGCAGGGCAAGATCGCCGCCGATTCGAGCGTGGCGGATCTGGAGTCGCGCTACGGCAACCTCGAGACGGCCTTCCGGGAACTGACGGGCGGCGCCGCCGCCGATCAGGATCCGACCGCGCGCCGCTCCGACGAGCCGGAGGTGGTCAATGGGTAAGGTCGTCGCACTCACCGGCAAGGAACTCAAGCAGATGTTCCTGAGCCCGATCGCCTACGTCTTCCTGATGGCGTTCGTGGTCTTCTGCACCTTCTTCTTCTTCCGCGTCTTCTTCCTCCAGAACCAGGCGTCCCTCGCGGGCTTCTTCTTCTGGGTGCCGATCGCGTTTTCCGTCTTCGTGCCCGGCGTCGTGATGCGCATGTGGGCCGAGGAACGGCGCCAGGGAACGCTGGAATTCCTGTTGACCAGTCCCGCCGAAACGTGGCAGGTCGTGGTCGCGAAGTTCCTCGCGGGCGCAGCGCTTGTGACGGCGTGCATGTTGCTGACCCTGATCGTGCCCTACACCGTGGGCAAGTACGGTCCGCTCGACCCCGGACCCGTCTGGGGCGGTTACATCGGCGCGGTGCTGTTCGGGCTCAGTTGCCTGGCGGTCGGCATGTTCTGCTCCGCCTTCACCGATGACCAGATCGTCTCCTTCCTCGTCAGCGTGTTCGTGCTGCTGACGCTCGTCCTGGTCGGCCATCCGTTCGTGCAGACGATGCTCGAGCCGGGTTCGCAGTTCGCGTATGTGATGCGGGCGATCAGCCCCTATACGCACTTCGAGTCGATCGGCCGCGGGGTAATCGACATTCGGGACATCTACTACTTCTGCAGTGCGATCGTCGTGTTCCTGTACCTGAACACGGTCGTCATCGATCTGCGGCGCTGGCGATAGGAATGCGTTCCATGAGCGATAGTTCACGCAAACCCTTCGGTCCCTACCTGGTCCAGAAGGTTCTCATCCGCACGCTGCTGGTCATCGGCATCGTGGTCTTCGGCGGCATGACGCTGCAGCGCGTCAACATGCGCAAGGACCTGACCGAGGACCAGCGGTTCACCATTTCCGAGGCGAGCCATCGCATCGCGGCGGCCCTCGACGATCAACTCACGATCAAGGCCTACTTCACGCAGGAAGACCTTTCCGCCCAGATCGTGCCGCTCTATGAGCAGGTCCGGGATGTACTCGAGGAGTACAAGACGGCCAGCAAGGGCAAGATCAAGCTGGAGATGTTTGATCCGACCGAGTCCAACGCGGCGAAGACGGCGGCGGAAGACTACGGCATCCGCCCGGTCACCCTGATGCTCTGGGAGCAGACCGCGCGCAAGCAGTTCCACGCGTGGGGCAGCATTGTCTTGATCTACCAGGACAAGCAGAGCGAGGTGCTCAACATCGCCGCTCGCTATCCCGAGGGCTACGAGGGCCTCTCCGGACTCGAGTACGAGATCTCGTCCCGCATCTGGCAACTCGACCACGACAAGCCGACGCTCGGCATTACCGGTTTTCTTGCCAGCACGCCGCCGCCCGATCCGCGCAACCCGATGGGCGGGCGCCCGCAGCCCGAGTTCACCCTCGTGCGCCGCCTGCTGGGTGACGCGTTCCGCATCCAGGACGTGGACCTCAACCAGGTCGAGCCCGATCCCGCGAAGATTCCCTGCCTGCTCATCGTGCGGCCCAAGGAGTTCAACGACGTCCAGAAGTTCCGCCTCGACCAGTACGTGATGAAGGGCGGGCGCGCGATCTTCTTCGTGACGCAGGGCGAGTTGGCCTCCGGCGGCATGATGGGCGGGGGCATGCGAATGAACCCGTTCAAGACCGGCCTCGAGGAATGGTTCGCCTTCAACGGCATCCGCATTCCCCCCGAGATCGTGATGCACGCCAGCACGGCGCTGCCGCAGCAGGTGCGCCAACCCATGGGCGGCGGACTCGTCTCGGTGGTGGACGTTCCGAACCCGTTCCGGCCGGTCATTTCGCGCAACATGGAGGAGTGCATTGACCGGGACAACCCGGCGGTGCAGCCGTTGCGCCAGATTCCCTTCTACTACCCGCACCCGGTCGAAGTGCTCGAGGGCAAACTGCAGCCCGGGGTCGAGGCGACGGTGCTGGTCCGCTCCGACGAGCGGCAGTCGTGGCGCTGGAAGGACCTCGGCACGCTTGGTCTGGAAGAAGCGATCCGCAAGATCCAGTCGGGAGCCGCGGCGCCCACTTCGCTCTATTCCAGCAACTTGATCGTCGCGCTCGAAGGCGAGTTCAAGTCGTTCTATGCCGACAACCCGGTTCCGCCGTCGCTTTCTGGCGGCGACAAGGATGACGGTGACGAAAGCAAGGACTCGAAGGGCCCCGACGTCATCAAGCAGAGCAAGAAGACGCTGATGGTCGTGGTGGGAAGCGCCTTCTCGATTTCCGACGGCGCGCTCATGGATCCGCGCACGCGTTCGGTGAGTCGGACCGGCCGGGAGATCGCGCAGGTCGCCTTCAACCTCGTCGATTGGCTCGCGCGCGCGCCGGAGCTGATCAAGATGCGCCAGAAGTCGTTTGCCACGCGCGAACTGATCAACGACGTCGAAGACGCGGTGGCGAAGCTGGAGGAGGAGTTCCAGCAGGGCAAGATCACGC
>CBDURV010000521.1:0-3430 GCA_965369495.1 uncultured bacterium | reverse complement strand
GTCTACGTGAACTGGCTCGAGCACGGCCGACTCTGCTTCCTGCGCGACCGCGGCGAGAGCTACACCTCCGTGCCCGAGAAGTACGGCGTGCACGTCGTCGTGGTGCGGCAGGAGGTGGACTATCGAGCGCAGGTGCGCATCGGCGACCGGCTGGTGGTCACCAGCTTCGTCGAGCGGTTCGGCGGAAGCTCCTTCCGCTTCGACCAGCGCATCGCGTTCCCAGACGGCCGCGCCGCCGCCGAGGCGAAGGTGACGATGGTCTGCGTGGGGGCGGATGGCAGTCCGGCGCCCATGCCGGATGAGCTCCGCAAGGCCCTCGACTGCTAACCTGCGGCCGGTCTGCGACGCCAATCTCCGTGTTGCTGGCACCGCACCTGACGGCGCGGTGGCTGCGTCACAGCGTCGTCGCACGCCCGACGCCGTCAGGTGGCGGGCCGGCAACACTGCTCCGGCCACAGCTTCCTCCTCGTTCCTCGACTTTGGTGCCGCATCCGCGGCCGCTTGTGAATAATGCGGGCGCCTTGAACCTCCCTTTTGGATATCGAACCGCCCTGCGCGCCTCTCGGCTGCTGGCCGACGGTACGCGTTTGGGGTGGCCGGGGCTGCGCGCGACCGTGCGCGAAAACATGCGATTGACGATGGGCGAGGCGGACCCGGCGCTGGTGCGGGCTACCTACCGCCACTTCGGCTCGGTGCTGGCGGACATCGCGTGGTACGACCGGCTCTTCGATCGCGCCAGGCTCCACGAGCACTTCTCGATCGAGGGGCCGGGCTGGAAACACTACGAGGACTCCGGCCAGACCGGCTGTGTCTGCGCGACCGGACATTTCGGCAACTGGGAGATCTTCGGCGCCGTTTTCCACTACCTCGACCTTCCGCTCGCCGCGGTCATGCGCCCGCCCGACACGATCTGGTTCCGGCGCCACATCGAGAAGATGCGGCGCGATTTCAACATCGAGCCGATCGAGAAGAAAAACGCGCTGCCGCTCGCCATGAAGGCGGTGCGCCGAGGCCGCGCTGTGGCGTTTTTGACGGACCAGGCGGCCGGGCGTCACGGCATTCCGATTCCCTTCATGGGGCAGCAGGCCTGGACCTTCACCGCACCCGCCGCGCTCGCGAAGAAGCTCGACGTGCCGCTCTATGCCGGCTACTCGACGCGCCTCGGGGACGGCATTCGCTACCGCTGCTTCACCGAGCCGGTTTCCACGGAGGGGGACGTCGAAACGATCACGAGGAGATTGAACGAACGGCTGGAACAATACGTGCGGGCCGCGCCCGAGCAGTGGTGGTGGTTCCACAAGCGGTTCAAGCCGCCCAAGTCCCTTCGCCGC
Source organism: uncultured bacterium (assembly GCA_965369495.1). GTDB lineage: Bacteria > Planctomycetota > PLA2 > PLA2 > PLA2 > JBCDBY01. The sequence goes on along the minus strand of CBDURV010000521.1, from coordinate 2,099 downwards.
GGCCACGTTCTTTCCCCCGCGGGGATTCCCCTGACTGACGAGACCCGATGAGGCGCATTCTTCGCAACCTGAACCGGCGTCTGCAATTGCGCTACCGCCTTGAGTACGCGGTTGCGGTGATCCTCATCTACACCGTGCGTGCGATGAGTCCGTCGATGGCGTGGCGTGCGGCGCGGCGCCTCGGACGCTTCACCTTCCGCATCGGTCTGCGGCGCGGCACGATCATGTCCAACCTGCGCATCGCGTTTCCGGACGAAAGCGAGCAGTGGCGTCGCGAGGTCGGATTCCGCACGTGGGAGCACTTCCTTTCGCTCGCCGTGGACATCATCCTGCAACGCCGCATGCTGCACCGCTCCAACGTATTGGAGAGGATCACCATCAGCGGGTGGGGCGGCGACTTCATCCGGGAACACGGCGTCAAGGCGCTATCGAAAGAGGTCCACGGCTGTGTCTTCTGCGGTGGCCACTTCGGCAACTGGGAGTTGGCGACCGGCATGTTCAAGCTGCTCGGCGTGAGCATCGTGCCGATCTTCCGCGCGCCCTCGAACCCGTTCATTGCCGACCTCGTCCGCCGTGTGCGCCTCGACTCGCAGACGAAGTTGCTGGAACGCCGCGGCGCCGTGCAAGGCATGATCGACACCCTGGCGGCGGGCGGCAACGTCGGCTTCCTCTTCGATCAGGAGGCGGCCAGCGGTATGCCGATTCCGCTCTTCGGTGTCGAGGCGCCGACCCACAAGACGCCGGCCGTGCTCTTCCGCGATGTCGGTGCGCCGCTCTTCTTCGGCTCCATGATCCGCCGCGGCGACTTCTTCGACTACGAGGCGCGCGGCACGCTGCTCACCGACCCGCCCAAGACCGACGACCGCTACGAGGACGTCAAGCAGATCATGACCGATCTCAACCGCCGCCTCGAGGAGCGCATCCGCGAAAATCCGGAGCAGTACTTCTGGCTGCACCGGCGCTGGAAGAAACTCGGCATCCACGCCCCGCGCCCCAAGAAGGAGAAGTCATCGTGAAGCCCATCGATCGCAGCAAGCTTCGCACCGTCTCGGCCAAGCAGCGCCACTCGAAAGTGAACACCGGCGACTTCGCCAAGGCGATTCCCGCCGACGCGAGTTTCCAGACCTTCTTCGATTCGCTGCCGCGCATCCTCAAGGCCGCCGACCTGCACGACCTCGCCGAAATCACGGCGCGCGCGCACAAGGCGGGGCGCGGCATCGTCTGGGGCATGGGCGGCCACGTCGTCAAGGTGGGCCTCGCCCCGTTGCTCGCCGACCTCATGCAGCGCGGCTACGTGACATCGCTGCTGCTCAACGGATCGGCTGCGATCCATGACTACGAAATTGCCCTCATGGGACGCACCTCCGAGGAGGTGGGGCCGGGCGTGGCGACGGGCGAGTTCGGTATGGCGGAGGAGACCGGTTCGTTTTTCGCCGCGGCGGCGGAGGCGGGGCGCGAGATCGGCTTTGGCGAGGCGATCAAGCAGGCGGTTGCGGCGGCCGACATGCCCCACGCCGATCTCTCCATGCTGGCGGCGGCGGCGAAGTACGACGTACCGGTCACGGTGCATGTGGCGATCGGCACGGACATCGTGCATATGCACCCCAAGGCGGACGGCGCCGCGTTCGGTGCGGCGTCGCACCAGGACTTCCTGCGCCTCGCCGCCATCTGCGCCACGCTCGACGGCGGCGTCTATCTCAACTGGGGGTCAGCGGTGATCGCGCCCGAGGTGTTCGTCAAGGCGGTCACGATGCAGAACAACCTGCGCAACAGCGACGGGAAGCAGCCGATTTCGGTGACCACGGCGAATTTCGACATGCTGCGCCACTACCGGCCGCGTGTGAACATCGTGGAGCGCCCCTCGTCGCGTGGATTCGACATCGCCGGGCACCACGAGATCATGATGCCGCTTTTCCGTATGGCGCTGCTCGATGCCTCGAAAAGTCTTAGGATCTGAGCGATGTCACAGGACCTGCTGACCGTCATCGAGGCTCTGCCGGAGCCGGAAATTCTCGTCGTCGGCGACGCGATCCTCGATCGCTATGTGGACGGACACGTCGAGCGCATCTCGCCCGAGGGTCCGATTCCCGTCCTGCGCC
>CBDURV010000520.1:0-3449 GCA_965369495.1 uncultured bacterium | reverse complement strand
TCTTGTCGTCTACCGAGCCACGCTTACGCACCGCGCATACCAAAGCCAGAATGCGTGCTTTGGTGGGCTCAGGCCGAGACAGTCGCGCGGAATTGCGGGGGATCCACGACAAACCGCGGCGGCGGTGTTCGGGGAACTGAACACTCGCGCGCGCAACGAAGCGAAGGCGGTAGCGGTTTCTTGCTGATCGTGACGGCGTGGGCGCAGTGCGCGATCACCGCGATGCCGCCGGGTGCAGCCTCTTGCTCAGGAACTCGACGAACGGATCGGCGCGCACTGCCGTTGCCAGCCGGTGCGGACCGCCCGGCGCGCATACGAAGCTGGAGAAGCCGGCCCACTCGTGAACCACCAGGTGGCCCTGCGCTGTGAAGTCCAGGAAGCGGCCCGGATAGATGGATTCGGCGACGGTCAGGGCGTCGTGCGGACAGGTCCCGCGTACGGGCGCGCCGAAGATGCCGGAGCGGTAGTCGAGCCAGACCCGCAGAAGAGCACCCACAGCGGCTGCGTGGCCGGGCGCGCGGGCGTCCATGAGCGCCAGGCACGCGTCTCGAGCAACCGTCCACTCCCGTCTGCCTGGCGCGCGGGCGGGTACTTCGCCCCACCAGATCTGGCTCGTCACCGCATGCGGAAGGACATCGATCTTCGCTCGCGAACCGTAGACGATCCGCGCCGCCAGCGTGTCGCCCGACACGTTGTGATTGGGACGGTGATGCCAGACGGAGCCGCTGCCCGCGACGATCGGCGCCGTGTGGGATTCGCCCGGGCAGTCGCTGGGCAGTTCGTTTCGGGGCACTCGGTCGCCGAGCGCCATGTGAACGACCCTCTCCACGTTGTCTTGCATCGCCGGATCGGCGGCGAGCGCGACGGCCACGTTCGTCAGCTGGCCGATGGACACGATCGTGACCGCGCCGGGAAACTGTCGCGTCTGTTCCGCTATCCAACGCGCCGCGGCATGGCGGCCTTGCTCATGGGCGGGCGTTGACAGAGGAACGATCGAGATTCCGTTCGCGACGACGAAGTCGGCACGGCGCCGAAGGCGTTCGATCTCTTCCACGGGCAGGATGCCGAGCCCCTCGGTGCCGGAGTGCCAGACCGGTCGGTGCGTGCCGAGCGGGGTCGACTCGCCTGCGAGGACGGGGATGGAATTGCTGCGTCCGCGCTGGTGTTCGAACGCCCGCACAATGCGCTCTGCGACGTTAGCCCGCACATGCGAGTATCCGTAGACGGTCGTTAGGCCCACCAACTCCACGTCGTCCTCGGGCAGTTCCAGGAGCATGAGCAGTGCGAGCGCGTCGTCAATGTCCGTTCCGATGTCCGTGTCGAGGATGATCTTGCGCCGAGATTGCGTCGTGGGGCGCGACGGCGGTTCGCGTGCGCCGGCCTGCTCGTCGACCTCGATCCAGGCGTGGATGCGTTCGCGGTCGCTCTCCGAGATTTTCAGAGCCTCCGAACGGTAGGGGACGCGGACGTTCGCGTACGGATATGCGCGTTCCTGTGCCGTGAGAAACTGCTCCTGGGCGTCATCACGGGGAGGCGGAATTCCGTCGATGGGCATCGCGGCAAGGCGTAGTGAAACAGGACGGCCAGCGTTCTGCCAGCGCCATAAGGCCCACGCGACCGTCGCGCCGACTTAGGCTCCGTCTGAGAGAACTCCTGGCTTCCGCGGTCTGCGGCGGCAGAGCTTCTCCTCCGTCGCAGTCGGTCGAATCCAGATGGGGTTTTCAGACAGAGCCCAGTGCGCTCGAAGTCGCGTCAGATCCGTCGGCGCTTGTGCCAGAGGAGCAAGCCGATGCCGAGCACGACCAGCAGCGCGGATCCGGGTTCGGGAATCGGTTGGCCCCCGCCCGCGTCGCTGTTCAGTCGGCCCGTGGCGAAGCTTCCGGAGAGGTTGTTCGGATCGCCTATCGCCGCGTAGCCGCCAGCCTCGCGTCCCGCGCCGGCGACCTCGGCCCAGAGCATGTAGGTCACGACATCGCCCGCCGCGAGACTGCCGAGCTCGATCGACGTTGAGTACGGATCGAAGTCGTACCCCATCGTGAAGCCGTACGGGCTGGAGTAGAAATGCGCGTTGAGCAAGACGCCCTTCCGGTCGAGAAGCGGGTTCGGTACCCCGCCCTGAAGGAAGGCGGCCGAGATCCAGCGATTCACACCGTTGACGTCGATTCGGACCTCGTAGCGAGCCGACGGTGCCCCCGGGTTCGGCGACTGCCAGTTCGTGATCTCGATCTTGATTTCGGGGATCGCGAATGCGAACGAATAGGCACCCGCAGCCGTCACGTCGAGCGTGAGAGTATCGACCGCCCGGACGAAGTTGCTGTTCGACCCGTCGAAAAACAGCCCCTCGGCCTGCACGGCTCCGGTCATTCCCGCCGACTCCAAGGTTGCCGCCGCACCAGCGAACACCTCGCTGCCGTGGTTGACGACGGATACAAGCGACTGCCCAGGCGTACTGGTGGTCCAGACCGCCTCGTCGGTCTCCCACCCGTCACTCAGGTCATAGAACGCTCGAGTCTCGAGTTGGTCCGCATGCGCCGGCAAGCAGACGAGACACACCAACCCCATCCAAACTGCAATCTGCCTCATCACACCTTCACGCTCCTTCCCAATGATCCAGCTCTCAGAACTACTGTCATTCTAGTCACTGAATGAATTCAATGCAGTAAGCGCGCCTCGATTTTTCGGAAGGGGGGACAAGCGGTGTCGGCATCGCGCCATGAAAACAACGTAACCCGCTGTTTGGAAAGAGCTTGTGACGGTCGAATGGGGCCGAGCGCGACCGATCCGAGACCACTGCGGCGGCGATGTCTGGGATCCTGAACGGGCTACGTGCCGACGCGCCGGCGCGACTTCTTGCTGCCGAGCACACCGACGATCTCGTTCGCTGCGAGATGCACCGCGATCTTCAGGGCGCGCACGCGGTCGCTGTTCCTGTCGATCGCGACGACGGTTCCGCGCAGGCGGCGCGGCCGTTCCGCCAACTCGAGCGTGACCGTGTCGCCCATCTTGAGCCGCTCGAGGTCGATGGGAACGAGATCCGTCGCGTCGTTCGTCTCCGCCCGCTCGGCCTCTCCTTTGGGGCAGCGCATCGTGTCGATGATCTCGATCGCGATATCCATGGCGTTCGCAAGCGGGTTGGGTTCCGGCACAAACCCCACGCGGAAAATTCTGAGCTCCTGCTCACCCAGGAAGTGATCGGCCTCGTTCCGGGTAGCGAAGCCACCCTTTTGCCGGCGCCGGCCATCCTCCTGCCAGCGCACAATCCACTTCCCGTTGCGCTCCGTCAGCGAGCCCCATTTTCTGCGTTTCACGGTCATGCCTCTCTCTTCGGCATCGGCGCCCGAGCGCTGAATCGCGCGGCGCCCACATTGGGACTTGGCGCGATCATCTCTCCGAGAGAGTGTGCGTCCGGGCGTAGACTTTTGGTGTGAACAGGTTTATGGCGGTTGGTT
>CBDURV010000519.1:0-3458 GCA_965369495.1 uncultured bacterium | reverse complement strand
CGGTGCGCGCGGCGGTTGAAACGTGCCGTGCCACGCGCGGGCCCGTCTTCCTGCATCTGCGCACGGTGCGCCTCTGGGGGCACGCCGGCAGCGATGTCGAAACCTCCTACCGCAGCGTCGAGCAGATCGAATCCATCGAGGCGCGCGACCCGCTGCTGCTCAACGCACGCACGCTGGTGGAGAGCGGCGCCGCCAGCGCGGATCGACTGCGCACCATGATCGAGGATGCGCGCAACCGCGTCGCCGGTGCCGAGGCGGAGGCGAGTTCGCGCGGCAACCTGCAGACGCGCGAGGAGGTCATGGCGCCGCTCGCCCCCTACGACGAGCAGCGCTGCCGCGCGTCGGCGGCCGAGCACGTCAACGAAGAAGTCCGCGAAGCGCTCTGGAGCGGACGTCTGCCCGAGGACACGACCGTGCCCACCAAGCGCACGCTGGCCGCGCACGTCAACGCGGCGCTCACGGACGAGATGTTGCGTCGTCCGGAGATTATCGTGTTCGGCGAGGACGTCGGCCGCAAGGGCGGCGTCTACTACGTGACCGCGGGACTGCAGAAGCGCTTCGGCGCGCGGCGCGTGTTCGACACGCTGCTCGACGAGACGACGATTCTCGGCGTCGCGCAGGGAGCCGCGCAGGCGGGCCTGCTGCCCGTGCCGGAAATCCAATACCTCGCCTACCTGCACAACGCGATCGACCAGATTCGCGGCGAGGCGAGTTCGCTCTCGTTCTTCTCCAACGAACAGTTCACCAATCCGATGGTGCTGCGCATTGCGGGCTACGCCTACCAGCGCGGCTTCGGCGGCCACTTCCACAACGACAACGCCATCGGTGCGCTGCGCGAGATTCCCGGCATCGTGATCGCCTCGCCCGCCCGCGGCGACGACGCGGCGCGCATGCTGCGGGGCGCGCTCGCGATGGCGCGCGAAAACGGACGCGTCGTCTGCTTCGTCGAGCCGATCGCGCTGTACCACACCAAGGACCTGCACGAGGAGGGCGACGGCCTCTGGCTGACCGACTATCCGGAGCCGGGAGAGTTGCTGCTGCCGGGCGAAACCCGCACCTACGGCAAGGGCGACCTGCTCATCGTGTCTTACGCCAACGGCCTGCACATGAGCCTGCGGGCGGCGCGCACGCTGGAGCGCGACCACGGCATCTCCGCGCGCGTGCTCGACCTGCGCTGGCTGCAACCGCTGCCCTTCGCCGCCATCGACACCGAAGCGCAGAGCGCGCGCGCGGTGCTGGTCGTGGACGAGTGCCGTGCGAGCGGAGCGGGCATCGCCGACGCCGTCGTGGCGCACCTCGCCGAAAGCGACTACGCCGGTCGCCTGCGCTCGGTGCGCGCCGCGGACTCCTTTATCCCGCTCGGGCCGCCGGCCGCCACCGTGCTGGTCAACGTCGAAGAGATCGTCGCCGCGGCGCGCGAGGCCATCGCATGAGCCGCATCGTGGTTCTCTGCCCCGGACGCGGCTCGTACACCAAGTCGACGCGCGGCACGATTCCCGCGGACCACCCGTTCGTCGCGCGCGCGGAATCACTGCGCGCCGCGTACGGCTTGCCGTCGCTGCTCGAACTGGACCACGACGCGCCCTGGAAATCGACGCTGCAACTGCGCCCCGACAACGTCTCGCCGCTGATCTGGCTGGCGACGATGATCGACGCGGACGCGGCCATGCGCGACCACGAAGCGGTCGCCGTCGGCGGCAACTCCATGGGCTGGTATACGGCCCTCGCCGTGGCGGGCACGCTCGACTTCGACGACGGCTTCCGCCTGGTGCAGGAGATGGCGCTGCTGCAGATGGAACACGAGGGCGGCGGCCAGGTGCTCTACCCGCTCGTGGACGCGGAGTGGCGACTCGACGCGCAGCTCGTGGCAGTGGTCGAGTCGGTGGTTGCCGACGCGCCGGGCGCGGTCTTCCGCTCGATCCACCTGGGAGGATACGCGGTGCTGGCGGGCTGCGAGGAGGGCATCGCGCACCTGCTCGAACACCTGCCGCCCATCGAAACGAGCGCCGCGAACTACCCGATGCGCCTGGCACAGCACGGGCCGTATCACACGCCGCTGCTCGAGGGCATCGCGCGCAAGGCGCAGTCGGTGCTCGCCCGACTCGACTTCCGGAGACCGAAGACGACGCTCATCGACGGAACGGGCCGGCGCCACACGCCGTGGAGCGCCGACCCCGACGAGTTGCGCGCCTACACCCTCGGATCGCAGATCACGACGCACTTCGATTTCACAACCACCGTACACGTGGCGCTGCGCGAACTGGCACCCGAGCTACTCTGCCTGCCGGGTCCGGGTAACACGCTCGGCTCGATCACGGCGCAGATCGCGATCATGGAGCGCTGGCGCGGTCTCGATGGGCGCGCCGCTTTCGAGACGCTGCAGAAGAGCGAGCGACCGCTGGTCTGGTCGATGCGGAGGTAGCCACCTTGGCCGACCGCAGACCCAGCATCGTCCGCGCCGCCACCGTCTTCTACGCGGTGGTGATAGCGGGGTCGTGCGTCTACGCCTTTGCGTTCGGCCACTTCGATGAACTGCTGGGAGAACGCGCCCCCGACATGACATCGCTGCTGCAGGGTGTGATGCTCGGCCTGCTCATCGTGGGCCTCTCGCATCTCGCGCACGCGACGCTGCGCAGCGTGCGCCGAGCAAGCACGATGATGGCCCGGATGCTCGGACCGATCACCGCCGCCCAGGCGATCTGGCTCGCCGTGCTCTCCGGCTTCGGCGAAGAACTCGCGTTTCGCGGCGCGCTCTGGCCGCACCTCGGCGTCGTGGGCGGAGCGGTGCTGTTCGGTCTGCTCCACACCGTGCCGGTGCGCGCACTCGCCGCCTATCCAGTATTCGCGTTCCTCGCGGGTCTCGTGCTGGGCCTGCTGCGCGAACAGAGCGGATCGCTCTGGCCCGCCGTCGTCTGCCACTTCACCGTCAACGCGCTCAACCTCGCGTGGATCGGCCGGCAAGGGCGCGCGCAACTGACGCGCCCCCAACGCCAGCGCCCGGACGCGCCGAGCGAGATCGCCGCGCAATCGGAGTTGCTGCCGCTGGAGCAGGAGGTGAGCGACGACTTCCCCCGCACGCTGTGGCGCTACCACCTGCGCCTCGAACTCGACGGGACCGACCGCGCCAACCTGCCCGACTGCCTTGAGGGGGAAGAGCTGGCGATCTTCGCGGTCGTGCCGCGCGAGGAGGTCTATGCGCAGTTGCGCGACGGCGTATTCGTCTTCCAGGCGACGTTCGCCGAACCGTTGAGCCCTTTCCCGGAAGACGTCGCCGCGCTTTCCGCCTACCTCTTCCAGGTCGTGACCGGCGTCGAGGTGGCCGAGCGCTTCGTGGAGGACGGCACGACGGACGATGCACGCGCATGGAAGATCACGGCGCGCCGCGGCGAGTGGGTCAAGGTGCCGCTGCTCGTGGACGAGTCCGAACCCGGCCGCTTCGATGTCGATCCCGACCGCGA
>CBDURV010000518.1:0-3469 GCA_965369495.1 uncultured bacterium | reverse complement strand
GTCGCGCTGCGCGCTATGGCGAGGCAGGCAAGCCGACCTGTCCCGCCGAAGCGCGTAGCGCGAAGGCGGACGACGCTGTATCCCAAAGAACTTACTGCGAGGAGGCGCCGCGAAGCTGGCCGCCGCCGCAGCCGGTCGAATCCCGGCGGTTACTCGGACAGGCTCCCAGACCATGCGTGAACGGTACATCCTGCGTGCATGCGAGTTGTATTGTTCAGGTAACGGGCTGCTTGTTGCTGCCGGGCGCGGGCGGGCGGTAGACCTTCGCCTCGTGCACGCGGCCTTCGACGAGATGGTCGAGCAGCGCGTCGATGTCGCCGAGTTCGAGCGCGCCGTACCAGACGTTGTCCGGGTAGAAGCACGCCATCGGTCCGTGGCCGCACTGGCCGACGCAGCCCGACTTCGAGACGCGGATCTCGTCTTGGAGTCCGCGCTCGTAGACGCGCCGCTTGAGTTCCGCCCAGATCGCGTCGCTGCCCTGCGTGGGACAAGTCTTGCCGCGCGTGCAGACGAACGCATGGATTCGGTAGGGGTTGGACATCGCTACGACCCTTTGCCGATGATGTCGCGCGCGATGATGAGGCGCTGGATGTGGCTCGTGCCTTCGTAGATCTCGAGACCCTTGATGTCGCGGTAGTAGCGTTCGACGGGGTGCGCGTTGGAGTAGCCGCGCGCGCCCAGCATCAGCACCGCCTTGCCCGCGGCGGCCGCCGCCGCCTCCGTGCAGAAGAGCTTGGCCATCGAGGTGGCGCGATTGCGGTGCTCGTCGCCCGCATCGTGCAGACGCGCGGCGTGCGCGCAGAGTTGGCGCGATGCCTCGAGTTGCGTTGCCATGTCCGCGATGTCGCCCTGGTAGAGCTGAAAATCGCCCAGCCGCCGTCCGAACTGTTTGCGCTTGCGCGCGAACGCGACGACCTCGTCCAAACAAGCCTGATGCACGCCGACGGCGCCCGCCGCGACTCCGAGGCGCCCGTGTTCGAGCGCGCTCATGGCGACCTGGAAGCCCCGACCAACGCCGCCGAGGACCTCGCCCGGCGTGTCGTCGAGCAGCAGGCGCGCGTGAACCGAACCGCGGTGGCCGAGTTCGGGGTCCTCCATCTTCTCGGCCGGTATGTCGGTGCAGAGAAAGGCCGTGATGCCGCGGTGCGGTTTGCGCGGGTCATCGGGCTCGGATGTGCGTGCGAAGACGATGCCGACATCCGCGATGGTGCCGTTCGTGATCCACCACTTTTCGCCGGTGATGCGGCCGGTCGTGCCGCCCTCGTCGAGCACCGCACGCGTCTGAATGCTGGCCACGTCGGATCCTGCTTCCGGCTCGGTGAGGCCGTAGCAGCCGATCGACTCCATCGAGCAGAGCCGCGGCAGCCATTTCCGTTTCTGCTCTTCGCTACCCCAGTCGAGGATGCACTGCGCGACGAGGCCGACCTGCACCGCGAGGAAGCCGCGCGTCGATGAGCAGACGCGGCCGAGTTCCTCATAAACGATGATCGACTCCGCGTTTGTCATGCCCGCGCCGCCATAGGCAGCGGGAATCGGCGCGCCGACCAGTCCCTCTTTGGCCAGCGCGTCGAGCGGTTCGCGCAAGAAAACGCGTTCGGCGTCCATGCGGCGCGCGACCGGGGCGACATGTTCCGCCGCAGCGGCGCGGACCCGGGTGCGGAGATCGGGCTGGCTCATTCGCCGGTGAAGCGCGGCTTGCGCTTTTCCTTGAACGCGTCGTAGAAGGCGCGGTGGTCCTTGCCCATGAGCATCAGCGCCTGCGCCTGCGCTTCGGCCTCGATCGCCGCGACGATGTCCATGGTGAGTTCGTTCTGGATCATGCGTTTGGTCATCGCGATCGCCAGGCGCGGGCCCTTCGCGAGTCGGGTCGCCCACTCCATCGCGGCGTCGAGTGTCTCATTGTCGGGCACCACGCGGTTGGCGAGTCCGAAGCGCTCGGCCGTCGCGGCATCCACCTTGTCGCCCAGCAAGAGCATCTCGGTCGCCTTGGAAAGGCCGACGATGTGGGGGAGCAGGTAGCCCGCGCCCATGTCCGCGCCCGTCAGGCCGACATGCGTAAAGAGGAACCGGAACGACGCGGATTCCGCCATGACCCGCAGGTCGGCGGCGAGCGCAATGACGGCGCCAGCCCCGGCAGCGAGGCCGTTTATGGCGGCAATGACGGGCTTGTCCACCAGTCGAATGGCCTTGACGAGATCGCCCGTCATGCGCGTGAACTCGACCATCCCCTTCATGTCGCGGGAGAAAAGCTCCCCGATGATTTCGTGGACGTCGCCGCCGCTGCAGAATCCGCGGCCCGTCCCGGTCACCACGATGACGTCAAAGTCGTCGTTTCGTGGGGCGGCCTCGAAAAACTGGACAAGCTCTTGATAGACCTCGAAGGTCAAGCTGTTCAGGGTATCTGGCCGAATAAAGGAGAGCAGGGCGACTCGGTCCTGCACTAGGAGTTCGAAGGGCAACGCCATGTCGCATGGTGTTTTACCGGATGGTCGACAAGAAATGCGAGCGATGACAGAGACCCGCGCTTTCACGAGCGCGGACTCGGCTTCGGTGGCCGAATTGGCCCGGGTCGTGCGATCCCGGCCCAAGGACTGCATCGACCCGTTCCCGCCGTCCACCGACCTCGAAGTGCTGGCCGACGCCGGGGCGCGAGGCAAGGGCGGCGATGTCCGTCGCCCGCGTGTCGTCGATGGCGAAGACGGCGTGATCGCATACGGCGCCCTCGACTACTCCGAGGACCTCCATCGCGCCCATTTCGTCGGGCCGATCGTGCATCCCGGTCACCGCCACAAGGGCTTCGGCCGCCTCGTCGTGCAGAGCCTGCTCGACCAGGCACGCGCCGGCAAACAGCGCGAGGTGCGCGCGACCGTAGGCGGCATGAACCACGGTGGGCGCGCGCTGCTGGAGAAGTCCGGCTTCAAGCTGCTGGCCTGCAACTCGCTGCTGCGCATCGCGCGCCCGCAGACCTTCAGCGAACTGCACCTCGACGGTACGGAGGTGCGCCGCGCGACCTACGACGACTGGGAGGACCTCCACGAGTTCGTTCGCAAGCTGGTTCCGCGCAACGCCAAGCAGACCCGCTCGCTGCTCAAGACGAACCAGTACATCGTCCTGCTCGCCTATCGCCGCAAACAGATCATCGGATTCGCCGAGGTCGATCTGCGCCAGGCCGGGCTGGCCGTGCTGGAGCATCTCGACGGTCCGCCCAACATGCTCCACAAGGGGCTCGGCAACCTGCTGCTCTCCGAGTCGATTCGCAGCGCGTTCGAGACCCCCGAAGTCGAGGCGTTCGAACTGGTCGCCGTCGGCAACGAACCGACCATGCTGGCCAACTACGAAGCCGCCGGTTTCGAGCGGCTGCACGAGTTGCTCGTTTACGAGCTCAAACTGTAGGGAGCGCTCGCTTCACTCGCGCTGCTTGAGGCGCGAGGCTTGAAGCTGGATGCCGCGACTGGTCTGTCCTCGTGAG
>CBDURV010000517.1:0-3475 GCA_965369495.1 uncultured bacterium | reverse complement strand
GTGCCGGACACGATCCTTCGTCACGATGATCTGATTCCGTTGGAAGTGCTCTTCGTCGATGCGCGCAGCGGAGGTGTGCTGGAAGGCGGCAGCGCGCGTTGGTTCGAAGGCCCTCAGCAGTCGGGTGCGTATCTGACTGCACCCGTGACACGGGGAATCTACAGCGACTTCCTGCTGGAGATCGAGCCGCCCTCCGGGATGATCGGCCGCCACGGGCTGTACAGCCAGGTCAGCGGATTGGTCAGTGCGCTCGCACAGCGTGTGCGCCTGCGCATCCCCGTTTGGCCCGCGCTGCATGTACCGCTCGAACAGGACGGTGAGGGCCCGTCCATCGTGAAGTGTGAACTTGGCCAGGAAGCCATCGCCGACGTGTCGATTCGAACCGATGCTGCCGGTGATCGGCACATCGAGGGCATACCGGCGATACCCGGCGCGCTGCTCAACCTCTGGATCGAGGTGGGCGGGCGCACGGTCCACCGCTCCGGCACGGTGGCGGCGAACGGCACCATCCGGCTCGTTCGCGAGTTGGGAGTACAGAACTCGCTCGACCGAGAATTCTCGGAAGAGGAGGACCTTGCGGAGGAACCCGATCCCGCCGCGACGGTGAATGTGCGGGTGCTTCACAGCGATGGCTCACCGGCGATCGGCATCCGCGGCTCCCTCCACGATACGTACGCGCGCTCGCGACATGGCGACGGCATACTCGCCTTCCGTGACATCCAGCGCGGCAAGTGGATGCTTCTCGTCTACGATCCCGGCTGGGGGATGATTGAGCGGATGATCGTGGTTGACGAGCGCCGCGTGCAGGAGCACGTTTGCGCCCGCCCGCCGACCCGCACCGTGCGCGTCGAGGTCATTGGACCGGACGGTCGCGGGGTGCCCGCCGCTCGTATCGAGGCGCTCTGCAACGGCCCCCCGTTCGCACCCGCGTTCCCCGACGGTGCGCAGGAGTTCGCGCCGCTGACCGGACCGGACGGCCGCTTCGTTTGGCATGAGTTTCCGGAAGGGCAGTCGGTATTTCGCGGGTTTCACGGGGTCCGCGAGGGCCACAAGGCCGTCGCACTCAAGGGGCCCGACTCCATTCGCATCGAGTTGCGCTAGAAGCGCAGCGCAATCTCGAAGAGCGCGCCCAGCGACTAAGATCGAAGCGTGCGTCTCGCTGCCGCTGCCGTCCTTGTCGCGATCCTGCTGGTCTGGATCGTGGGTGAGAACACCGCGCGCCGTGGCCGCAGTGCGCCGCCGCGGCATGCGATGGAAACGGGCGAGCGACGCGTGGACGCACCGCACCCTCTCGCGGCGTCCGAAGCGCCGCGTTCGTCCGGGCCTGCCGGCGAACTGGTGGTGCGCGGACGCATACAGGTTCTCGGCGCCGCGGGGACACCGCTGTCCGGCGTTCACCTGCACGTGCTCAATGCCGCGGACGGTTTCGAGTCGGGTGTGACGCTCGACGGTCCAACCGACGCGACGGGGTGGGCGACGTGGCGGGCTGGCACTCTCTCGCGTGACCGGCTTTCCGTTCGCGTGTCGATCGCGCCGTCCGCCCGCGTGCCGCTCTCCCATCCCGAGACCGTGCTCCGCCTGGACCAGTTTGCCCCTTTCGAGTTGATCTACGTGGATGGGCGCAACGGTAATGTGATCGCGGGCGGTGATGCGCGCGTGCCGGTGGTGTTCCATTCCCGCGAAGGGATCGACGCGACGCGCCTGCTCCTGCCGCTGCGCCCCGTCCGCCGCGGTGACCGGGCGCGGCTGCTGCTGGCGCTGACGCCGCCCCAGGGCTGGGCCGCGATCCGTGCGGAGGGCTATGACGTGGTGGCCCACATCAGCGGTCTCGCCCACAAGGTGCGGCTTCGCGTTCCCGTCTGGCCGGAACTGAACTGGATCATCGAAGCGCGCGAAAGTATCGATGGCGTGCGCTGCACGCTCGCCAACCGTGCGTGCGATAGCGTGCGCCTCGAACGCACAGCGGATGGGCGCCTGCGCGTGCGGGGCGTGCCTGCTGTTCCCGGAGCGCAGATCGACCTGATGGGTTCGGGCTGGGGGGAACGCGGATCGGTAAACGTCGGCGGCGGCTACACATCGGAGCCGGAACGCGCCGCGCAGTTGGGCTGGGAACCGCGAATCGTGCCCCCGTTTCCGCTCCGGAGCCAGCAGAATGCCCACGTGCCCAAGCTGCCTCTGCCGGAACCGCGCGACGGCTCGACGCTGCTCGTGCGCGCGCGGCAGGGCGATGGCACCCCCGCGCCCTACATCGCTGTGCGCATCGACCACGGCGCGGTCCGGTGGACGGGCGGTCTCACCGGCGAATTCGAACAGCCCGGGCTCTCGCCGCGCAACTACAGGGTAGCGCTGTTCGATCCGCGCTGGGGGACTGCCGAACAGTCGATCGAGTTGCCCAGCGGTCGCACCGGAAGGCTCGAGTTCGAGCAGCCCCCCGGCCGTACCTTCACGATCGAGGTGGTGGACGAGGCCGGGCGCGGTGTGCCGGCGGCAATCGTGTCCGTCAGCATGAGTGTCGCGCGCGAGTTGCGCACACCGCCGTTCGTCGATGGCGTTCAGGAGCTGAACGTTTTCACGGGCCCCGATGGACGCTTCGTCTGGCACGACTTTCCCGTCGGCGCGCCGATCATCACGGTGCGCAAGGGCGCGCGCTTCACGAGCAAGGGATTCTCCGCCAAGGCGCCCCCGCACGCACGCATCGTGCTGCGCTAGCGAGGCCCGGCTGCGTCCGCCGGTGCCACCGAGTCGCGGGCGGGACGCCATCGGGCAATGAAGAGTATTATTTGAAGCGATTAACGAGTAAACCCAATAAAATACGATATGGTATTGGGTGGGAATCAGGCATGGACGTTTCCGACACTCTCTTCGCACAGCTCGAGCATCGCCGGGCTCGCCTTGGCATGTCGAAGGCCGATCTCGCGCGCCGCGCCGAGGTCTCGCTTCCCACCGTGCGGAGGCTGCTTGCGGGCCGCGAGAAACGGGCGCGCACCGACATCGTCGCGGCGCTCGCGGCCGCCCTCGGCGTTGAGGTGCGACTCTCCGGTTCGCCGTATGTGTACGAGTGTTCCGATGCGTCGGCGTTTCGGCGGGAGCATGCCCGCACGAAAGCGAAACTCCTTGCGAGGCTCGTACAGGGGACGATGGCGCTGGAGGCAGAGGCTGTCGATGCCGAGGTACTCGAGCGGATGGAAGAGCAGAATTTCCATGCGCTTCTCGCCGGCTCGGGTCGTCGGCTCTGGGGAGATTAAGCGTGCCAGCGAGGTCCGGGACGAACGCGCGGCGAACTCGTCGTCAATCTCACCGATCCGCACACGACGCGCATCACACCGAAGCTCACGGGCTATGCGCTATGAGCAGATGGCGTTTTCGAACAGGCGTAGGCCGTCCGCCTGCGTAGCCAAGCCCGCCGCAGTCCAGTAGGGGTGCTGCCACGGCTCGATGTGGCGCTCCGGGTGCGGCATGAGGCCGAGCACGCGGC
>CBDURV010000516.1:0-3476 GCA_965369495.1 uncultured bacterium | reverse complement strand
TGCGGGAGGTGCTCGATTTCGGCGCCTTCGTGCTGGGCCCCATCGCCGCCTCGTTCGAGGAGGAGTTCGGCGCCTATCTCAACGTGCCGCATGTCGTCGCGTGCAACAGCGGCACGGACGCGCTCATGCTGGCGGGCGACATCGTGCGCGAGCAGCGCGGACCGGGCACGATCATCACTTCGCCGTTCACCTTCTTCGCGACCGTCGAGGCGTTGCTGCAGGCGGGCCACGACGTGGCGTTCGCGGACATCGCGGCCGACTCATTCAATCTCGATCCCGCGGCGGTGGGGGCGGCGGTCAATTCGAAGACGGTGGCGATCGCGCCGATCCACCTGTATGGCCGCTGCGCCGACATCGAGGCGATTCGCGCCGCCGCACCCGCCGCGATGATCATCGAGGATGCGGCGCAGGCCGTGGGCGCGACCTCGGGTGACAAGTCCGCCGGAGGCTTGGGTCACATGGCCGCCTTCTCGTTCTATCCCACCAAGAACCTGGGTGCGATGGGCGACGCGGGTGCGCTCACCACGACCGACGCCGGCATCGATGCGGCGGCGCGCAGCTTTCGCGCGCACGGAGAGGTGAAGACCGAAGGCGCGCGCAGTTATCACTACGAACGCATCGGCCGCAACTCGCGCATGGACGGCTTCCAGGCCGCCGCGCTGCGCGTCAAGCTGGCGCGCCTGCCCGACTGGACCGACCGCCGCATCGCCAACGCGCGCTTCTACGACGAGGCGCTGGCGGGCATCGACGGCGTCACTCCGCCGCCGCCGGTCCCGGAGGGGCGCCACGTCTATCACCAATACGCCATCCGCGCGCAGCGGCGCGACAAGCTGTCGGAGCATCTGCAGGGGCTGGGGATCGAGACCCGCGTCTTCTACCCGGAACCCCTGCACCTGACTCCGGCGCTGGCGCACCTTGGCGGGAAGCCGGGGCAGTTCCCGGTGGCGGAGACCGCGGCGGCGGAGGTTCTGTCGCTTCCCGTTCACCCGCATCTCCAGTCGGGTGCACGCGTGCGCGTCGTCGAGGCAATTCGATCCTTCTACGGAGCGTGACGAGTTTTCTGAACATCGCCTCCGGAAAAGCAGCGGGAGAGCCGGTTTTCGCGATTGGTCCCGCGATTGCGAACATCTGACCGCATGGAACGTCGCATCGATTACAGACACGGACTCCGCTACGAACTCACGCTGACGGATCCGCAGCGACGAACCCTGCCTCAGGTCATGGTCACGGAGAACGTAAGCGCGTCGGGACTCCGATTCACGACGGCCGAACCGCATGATCTCGTCGTCGGCTCGCGCTTCGAGGTGCGGATGGTGGCGTCCGCAGTCGGCAGGGGCAAGAGCGAACCGATGGTTCTCTCGACCGATGCGACGCTCGTTCGCGTGGCCGAACGAGAGGGAGCGGTCGTGTTCGATCGACCGCTTGCGTATTAACGCACCCGCGACTCGGTTTTGAGCCTTGGGCTTAGGGCTTTGGGTCGCGACCAGGCCGGCCGTGTGCGAGCGTCCGCGCGTGGTCGGCGAAAGTCGGTCACGAACGAGTCGCCTCTTCGAGTTCGAGTCCCAAAGCTCAGAGCTCAAAGCCCATAGCCGTACGCGTCAGGTCATCTCCGGCTTGCGCTTGCCGCCACGCTTGATCTCGAGCAACTCGTACTTGCGCATCTTGTTGAAGAGCGTGGTGCGGTTGATGTCGAGCAGCTTGGCTGCCTTTTGCCGGTTCCAGTTCACCGAGGCGAGCGTGGCCGCGATGATCTCCTTCTCGGGGCCTTCGAGCGCCTTCTTGAGCGGCATGATCGTGCGGCCATCGGGACGGAAGTCGAGCTGGAATCCGGATGCGCCGTCGGCGTCGTGATCGCCGGTGATCTCGAACGGGAACGACGAGACGTCCAGGATCGACTCGCGAGCCAGGACCACGCCGCGCTCGATCGCGTTTTCCAGTTCGCGCACGTTGCCCGGCCAGTCGTAGCGGATCAAGAGCTGCATCGCCTCGTCGCTGATCGACTCGATCTCCTTGCCGTTCTCGGTCGCCGACTTGCGCAGGAAGTGCTCGGCGAGCAGCGGGATGTCGCTGCAGCGATCCCGCAGCGGCGGGATCTCGATGCTGACCACGTTGATGCGGTGGTAGAGGTCCTCGCGGAAACTGCCCGCCGCGACGGCCTCGCGTAGATCGATGTTGGTCGCGAGAATCACGCGGACATCGACCTCGATCGAATCGTCGTCGCCGACACGATCGAAGCGACGCTCCTGCAGGATGCGCAGCAGCCGCACCTGCAAAGCGGGTGAAGCGGTCGCGATCTCGTCGAGGAAGATCGTGCCGCCGTCGGCGCGCAGGAACTTCCCCGCCCGGTTCGATTCCGCGCCGGTGAACGCGCCGCGGCGATGACCGAACAGCTCGCTTTCGAGCAGCGTCTCCGGCAGCGCGCCGCAGTTGACCTCCACGAACGCCTTGTCCCGACGCGGTGAGGAGTGATGCACCGCGCGCGCCACCATGCTCTTGCCGGTGCCGCTCTCGCCGGTCAACAGGACGGTGGCGCGCGTGGCGGCGACCGTCTGGACCATCTCGAACATCTTGCGCATGTGATTGTCGGCGCCCACGAGGTTGTCGAGCTTGAGCGTGCTGCGAAGCTGGCGCTTGAGCTGTTCGTTTTCCTGCGACAGCTTGCGGCGCTTGAGTGCGCGCTCGACCGTCATCAGCATTTCCTCGTCGATGACCGGCTTGGTGACGTAGTCTTCCGCGCCATCGCGCATCGCCTTGACGGCGGATTCGATGGTGCCGTAGCCGGTCAGCATCACGACCACGACGGTGGGGTCGATCTTGCGGGTCTCCTTGAGCAGCGCGAAGCCGTCCAGCCCCGGCATGTTCACGTCGGTCAGGATCAGGTCGATGACCCGACCCTCCTTCATGGAACGCAGCGCGCGGTGGGCGTCCGTCTCGACGACGACGTCGTAGCCGCGGCTGGTGAGGAACACTGCGAGCGAATCGGCCACCAACGGGTCGTCGTCCACGATCATCAGTTTGGCCGAGTTCATCGTTCATCCGCTCCCAATGCAGAACCCTGCAGGGAAGCCTGCGAGGGCGGGTTGGCGGCAATGGCCGCGTGCTCCGGCAGGGCGACGATGAAGGTCGCTCCCTTGCCGTGTTCGCTTTCGATGCGGATCGCTCCGCCAAACCGCTCGATGATGCGCGCCGTGATGGGCAGTCCGAGTCCGGTGCCGCGTCCGACCTCTTTCGTCGTGAAGAAGGGCTCGAAGACGCGCTGGACGTTCTCGGGCGCGATGCCGACTCCGTTGTCGGAGACGCGAATGTCCATGTTGGTGCCGTTGCGAACCACCTCGACACGCACCTCGCCGCGCGGTCCGCGCGTTTCGACGGCGTCCAGGGCGTTCTTGATCAGGTTCACGAAGACCTGGAAGAACGCGCGGGGGACCTGGACATCGAGGTAGGGGTTGTCGAGACCCACGACGGGCGCGGAGCTG
>CBDURV010000515.1:0-3493 GCA_965369495.1 uncultured bacterium | reverse complement strand
CCCTGCACCTCGATCTGGTTGTTGCGCGGCATGCGGATGAAGTCGACCTGGCTCATGCGGTAGTAGCGATCCCACGGAACGATCTTGCTGCGCGGCGTCGCCTGCAGGATGTCGAGCGATCGGCAGCGCGGGTTGAAGAGCGTCCACTTGCCGGTGTCGATGTCGAAGATGCCCTCTTCCATGAACGTCGCGAATCCCTCGACGATCCAGTAGGCGGGCAGTCCCGCCTGGTGCGAGCGGCCCGCGATGCGCGGATTGCGCTCCTCGAGCCAGTGGTGCGTCAACTCGTGCATGCACGTTCCCGCGATGCGCCGCTCGGCATCCACGTCCGCGAACCAGAAGAAGCGCGAGATGCCCTCCGACGGCGAGTAGTGCCCGGCCGTCCACTCCAGCGAGGCGGGATTCTCCTGCGGCCGGCCGGTACCGGTGTTGTTCATGTACTCGTCGCGGTTCTCGAACAGAAACACCGTCATGGGCTCGGTCGGCGTGCGCGCGGGCTGGTCGGTCTTGAAGAGTTCGGTCAGCGCCGTCGTCACGAGCCTGCCATACGCAAGTGCGCGACCGATGACGCGGCTGTCCTTGACCGGCGTGATCATCAGGATCGGATCCGCGAACACGCCGTGGAGATCGCGGCGCCATTGCCGGCGCGCGAGTGCGAGAGCCTCTTCGCTGCCGCTCGCGATCGAGGCCCCGGACCCCATCAGATCGACCTGCCAGTCCAGCCAGACGCGCGCGCTGCCGATCGGGAACTTTGCGGGCGCGATCGACTTGAGCAGCGCATTGCCCTTCGTCGAGCCCGGCGTCATGCGCAGCGCCTCGCGCAGCAGTCGCTTGCCGTCTGCGGTATCGAGGGAACGTTCGGCGCGGGTCAGCAGAAGCTCGCCGTAGTAGTTCTTGAGGGCGCCGAACTGCTCGCGCACGCGCTTGGAGCGCTTGCCGGCGCCGGGCGCCTTCTCGATGCGCCGCTTGTGCTTGCCCACCTCCTTGCCGGAGAGTCCCGCGCCCTGCGCCAACTCCAGCGCCTCGCGCGCCAGCGCGTAGTCCTTCACGGCCAGCGCCTTGCGCAGCAGCTTCAGGTAGGCGGTCTTGAGATGGTGGCGCGCCAGCCACTCGTAGCCGCGCATGCGGGTGTCGAAGTCGGGGGCAAACAGCAGTGTCCCGTCGTCTTTTTCGGCCAGGAAGACATCATCGCGGCGAAGCTTCTTGCTGCCGCACTTGACCCGCTTCGCCTCGACCGTGACCTCGCCCTTGATGACCTTGCCGTCGCGGTCCACCAGCCGATCGGCGAGTGCTGCGCTGCACAGAAGCAGCAAGCAAAGGCATCTCATCGCTCGCGGTAGCCCCTCATCGTGTCTGCAAAATCCACGATCACGATCAGCTTGTCCGCGGGCACCGGCGGGTGCTTCACGCCGCGCACCGGAAGCCGCCACAAGATCTCGCCGGTGACGATGTCGGCCGCCCACTTGCCAAAGTAGGCGACATCGCCGACCACCGTCGGCGCGACGCGATCCACGAACAGGTCCGGCGTCCACTTGCGTTCCGCGAGGACCGCGCCGCCCTTCTTGGTCCACCACATCCAGGTGCGGCCCGCTTCCATCGTGATTACGCCGTCACGGCAGGCGGCGGGCCACGTCCCGAACGAGCTGAGTCCGTCGCACTTGCCGATGCGCGGGGCGCCGCGCGTGCTGTGCGTGACCGGCACGAACGCGTGCGTCGCCGATCCGCCCTGGGTGCGAAAAGAGGATCCCGGACTCAGAAGAATCTGTGTCGGGCCGACCATCAACTGTGCGCGCATGGGGCTGTCGCCGTCAATCCAGGCGACCAGTCTGCGCGCCGCCTGACTCCCGTCGCGGCGACGAAGCGCGGCGATCTTGGAGTCGTCTTGCCCGCCTGACTGACAGAAGATGTAGTCGCCGTAGATCGCGAGCGGGCCGATGTAGTCGTCGGTGGCGGACCAGATCGGCTTCGACTCGGCCAGCGAGAGGCGCACGATCGAGTGGCCCGAGCGCGCATAGATTTCGCTTTCGTAGACCCGAACGCTTTGCGGATCGATGTCGTTGCACTTCCAGCTCTGGATAAAGGAGCCGCCGGCCATGCGGAACGCGGACAGTTGCCGATCCGACGACTGGACGAACACGTTGCGGCCCCAGGTGTGCAATTCGCCGGCCGGCGCCTTGGGGAGTTGCTTTTTGGCCTTGAGCTTGCCGGTGCGCAGGTCGATGCCACACAGAATGTGACCCTTGCGCGCGGCGCACAGGGCGTAGATCGTTCCATCCCAGGTAACGGGCGGCGCGACACTCACGCCGGGCAGTTTCGTGGCCCACGCCTCGACAACGTCACGCGTGACGGCGATGGCCCGGCTTCGCCGGCTGTTGGAGGCGGGGCCATGCGGCCCGGTCCAGCGCGTGGGCTCCGCAATCGCCCCGTCCGGGTCGGCGCACACGGCCGCAGTCAACAGAAGTAACCCCACAACGCAACGCATCCCAAGGCGGAGTCTAACAGGTGTTCGCGAACGCGGTGGCGCGGACGATTGGACGCGGCAGAACGTCGGGTCACGAGTCGCGAAGTGCGTTGCCGCAAACAGGGGAAGGTGAGAGGAGCGGGGAGAGGAGGGCCTGGTGGGGCGACCGACGTGGCATGCGTACCGTCGCGATCCCCGATTCTTTTCCCCCGGCATCCGCCCAAGCCAACTCGCGCGCGGGAGTTTGGGTCGTTACAATGCAGCCACTTGGAGGTAGTTCGATGCGAATTTTTCCTTTGCTCTTGATTGCCCTGCTCGGCGCCTGCGCTACCACGAAAGCGCCTTACCCGGCTGCGCAGGACATCGTCGATGGTGTCGCCGCGAAGCACCCGGAACTGGTGCGGCTGACGCTGCATGCGGTGCCCGCGGGCGAGATGGATTGCATGCAGGTCGCGAGCACCGTGAAGAAGCGGCGCGGTAAGCCGTCGGATCCCGAGGATCTCAAGGCGATGAAGACCGGTCAGGTGGTTGTGCTGGACGAGTCCGGCGCCATCGACGTGACCGTGCCGATTCTGCGGGTGAACGGCAAGCCGACCGCGGTCACGGGGGTCACTCTGCGCATGGAGGAAGGCGCCAATCGAGGCTCGCTCGTGAACAAGGCGCGCGCGATTGCCGAGGAGTTGGCGAGAGCGATCCACGCCGCCGGCAAGCCGGTCTGGTAGACGCAGCTCACGCGCGGTTGTTCAAGTCAGGTACGGATTCGAGCGCCTTGAAAAAGCGTGCGAACGCCGCGTGCAGTCCGGGGTGGCGCTGTTCGAGTCGTCGCGCACGGGGCAGGACGTTGGCGTACCAGGGCGGCAGGTCGAAGTGCGGGTTGGCCTCCCAGAGAATCGCGCTGCCGTCCGGGCGATCGCTGTAGTCGATGGCGGCGAAGTCGAGGCCGAGCGCGCGCACCGAGCGCTTCATGAGGTCCGTGTGGGCGGTTTCCTGCGCCCAGTAGTCGTAGTCGGCTCGCAGGCATCCGGCGCGGCG
>CBDURV010000514.1:0-3494 GCA_965369495.1 uncultured bacterium | reverse complement strand
CGGTTCTGGACGGTCCGCAACGTCCAGATCCGCGTCTCTCGGCGTCGCAGTGGAGCATTGAACACAACTTCCTCCTCGTTCCTCGATCTGAACGCTGCGTCCTCGCCCAGAACATGTGGCCTGTACTGCGAAACCGGCCGTTGCCGCCGAGAGTCGATGAACCACGACGCGTACGTGCCCGATGCGCACGGGGCTCATGAACGGGTCCGGCTAGTAACGCCGTTACGCTTCGTTCCCGACCGGCAGCGTGCGGGATGGGGCGAAACGAATCGCCAGCGTGACAGTTCGCGTCTCGTGAAGGGACGGGTGTTGCGCTTCGATTTCAGGGCGGAGGTTCGGCACTGCGGATGCGATAGGGCCCAGTGAAAGGAACTCTGATGAATCGAATCCTGCTTGCCCTGCTCTGCGCGTTCGGCCTTACCGCGCCCGTCGCCTTCGCCCATGGTGGCTCGTTCCGTGGTCCCAACGGCGGCATCCCGCCCGGACTGCGCGAGCCGAGCGATCCGGAGCCCCCGCCGCCCCCTCCGACCGATCCCGGACCTCCGGGTGGCCCGGTCACGCCCAAAGATCCCAACGGTCCGGTGACGCCCGATGACGACGCCAATCCGACACCCGGCGGTTCCACGCCGCCCGCACCCGAAGGCCCCTCGGCCGGGCCGCGGCCCAAGGGTCCCGTCACCAAGACAGGGCTCACGATGGACTCGTGGCGCTTCTGGTGGGGCTACAACAACGACCGCATTCTCAATCTCAAGAGCCACATCTACTCCGAGGCGGTCTCATCGGCGTCCTCCATCCACTTCCTCACGAAGCAGGACGAAACCAACCGCCGCAACCCGCAGCGCCCGACGATGAATGCGATCGTGAACAAGATCGTGCCCGCGCTCATGCGCTCTCTCGAGCGTCCGCGCGATCACGAGGACATCCATGGCGGCGCGCTCGTCGCCCTGGGCAAGATCGGCGCGCCCGATGCGATCAAGCTGTTCGAGGCGGCGGCCAACAACCGCTACAAGACGAGCGGCAAAGGCATCGCGATCAAGTTCGGCTACCAGGCGGTCGAGTCGGCCGTGCTCGGCCTCGGTCTGCTGCCGGATCTCGACGGTCGCACGAAGGCGGAGGCGCGCGAAGTGCTTCTCGCCATCCTCGACAACGACAAGATGCGTTCGCGCGAACGCGCCTGGGCCGCCGTCTCGCTCGGCATGCAGCGCGACTCCGCGGCCGTGCGCCCGCTCTGGGAGCGCCTCACCTACAAGTACACAGGCAAGGACAAGGTCAACGTGCCCGCCGGCATCCTTTGCGGACTCGGCCTGATCGGTGACGAGTCGATTCGTCTGGATCTCGAGCGGGCGCTGCGCACGGGCAAGATCGAGAGGAAGGAACTCAGCAAGACCACGCGCTCGTATGTCGCCTACGCGCTGGGCAAGATCGGCAACCCGGAGAGTGTCGGCACGCTCGCGAAGATGCTCAAGAGCCGCCGCTTCAGCCGTCTCGTAAAGCGCTCGGTCGCCATCGCGCTCGGCACCTGCGGCGCCAACGCCGAGGGCCCCGACAAGGCGATCGCCGTCTCCGCGCTCAAGCGCTACCTGTCCAAGTCGGGCGGCGACCAGAGTGGCGAGAACTTCGCCATCATCGCGCTGAGCCAGATCGGTACCATCGATGCGCTCAACCATCTCATGCACCTCGCCGATGCCGGCAAGTACGGGCAGCGCCCCTACGCGGCACTCGGTCTCGCCACGCACGTCTGGTACGTCGATCGTGCCGCCGAGGCGAAACAGGGCGAGCCGATGGACCCCGCGTTGCGCGCTCGCATCAAGGCGCGCCTGACGAAGCTGTCGAACAAGTACAAGGACACCGACACCAAGGCGGCGTTCCTGTTGAGCCGCGGCCTGCTGCGCGACAAGACCGTCGTCGCGGAGTGCGTGCGGCTCGTGACGCGGCGCGGCGATCCCACACTGCGCGGTTTCTGCTGCGTGGCGCTCGGCCTCGTCGGCGTGGCGTCGGAAGACGTGAAGGATGCGCTGCGGGGTGCGCTGCGCGAGCGCAAGAGCGCCGACCTGCGCCGTGACGCGGCGACGGGCCTTGGCCTGCTGCGCGATGCCGATGCGGTCAAGCTGCTCATCGACGAACTCAATAAGTCCAAGTCGTTCGCCGTCCAGGGCCAGTTGATCACCGCCATCGGCACGATCGGCGACCACACCGCGATCGATCCGCTGATCGAGATTCTCGACAACACCAACCGTCCCGCCGCAACGCGCGCGATGGCGGCTGTCGGTCTCGGCATGATCGGCGACCTGTTGCCCGTCTCGCGGCTCAGCCGCCTTTCGGAAAACTACAACTACCGCGCCACAGTCGAGGATCTGGACGAACTGCTCTACATCCTCTAGCTCAGTCGTGAGGGCGCCGGCCATGGGGTCGGCGCCCCCTTTTTCGTATCCTGCGCGCCATGCGTTACATGCCGCTGCTCGTCCTGGCCGCCTGCGCCGGCCCAGTGCACTACCTCGTCGACCACGAAAAACCGCCGGCCGACAAGGGCACGATTATCGGCGTCATGGACTTCGACGGATTCGGCATCCAGCGCGAGTTGGCGCTGTTGACGGAGAAGGGCACGTCGCTGGTGCTCAAGCCGAAGATGAATCTCTTCGTCGCCGCCATTCCGCCCGGCGAGTACCGCATCGACTACATCCACATGTATCGCTGGGACGAGGAGCAGCCGCGCACCTTCAAGGTCGCGGCGGGCGAAGTCGTCTACATCGGCAACTGGAAAGCGGTGCTCGGCCCCGGCATCGACCTGCGCGACGAGCTCGACACGCTGCGGCCGCTGCTCTCCCAGCGCTACGGCAAGCTCAAGATCCGCACCGAACTGCCGGGTGGCCCCGGCGTCTTCTACATCGAGGTGGATCCTCTGCTCGACCCGCTCGACACGTTCGGACGCTAATCGAGAATCTGTCGCGCCGCGTAGCGCACGTCGGCATCGGGTTCGTGATCGCTGGCCAGCGCTTCGATGCGCGCGTGCAGCGACACGGCGTCCTCGCCCCACTTCGCGACGCAGGCGACCGCGGTTTCGCGCACGCAGTCGTCGGGATGCTCGAGCAGTCGCTCCAGATCGGCCAGCGCGTCGGCGCGGTTGCCCTTCATGCTCGCGAGGTGCCTCGTGAGTAGCTCCAGTTCACGCCCCGAGCGCATGTTCTCGTCCAGCATCGTGTGCGCGGGGCTCCAGTCGCCGAATAGTTCGTGAATCTCCAACGCCACCCGCCAGCGCTTGTAGAGCGCGTGGCCAGCCACTCTTTTGCGCAGTTCGTCCAACTCCACCGCGGGCGGAACTTTCTTCTTTGCTCCGATCGACTCGATGAGCCCCCTCGCGCGGTCTTTCAGCCGGTGTTCCGGATCCGCGGCAATCGCGCGCAGCAGCGGCAAGCAGCGCGCTCCCTCGAGCCGAACCAGTGCTTCCATCCCGATTTCCGCCCCCGAGTGCCCGGAGTCTATCGAGGCGCGCAGTC
>CBDURV010000513.1:0-3503 GCA_965369495.1 uncultured bacterium | reverse complement strand
ACCGGCCGACTTGCGCTCGCCGAGCAGCGCGAAGTAGATAAAGAGCAGCGCGAGCCAGATGTGCAGCAGCGCCAGTGCCGGATCGAGAATGCGCCGTCCCCTTTGATCCGGCGGTCGGCCCGATCGGCCCAGCAGCAGGTACTGGATGACCAGCCAACCGAGGCACAACGGGGCGATGTAGGGGTGCACGGCACCCGCGATGAACAGGCAGACGAGCGCCGCCGCCGCCAGCAGATAGGCGCAATCGCAGCGCTTCCTCATCGCTGGAAAATCTCCCCGAAGCGCTCCTCGAGCACATCCCAAACGAGCAGCTTGAGCCGCATCTGGCTGGCGCTGCGCTGGAGTTCGTCCCGGGAGGATCCGACGGCCAGACAGACGACCTGCGCCGCTCCCTCGTCGCGCACCTGGCGCAGCAGAGGCGCCACCGGCCGGTCGTCCGCACCGATGGACGCGAGCGTCTCGAGCGCACCGAAGAGCCCCGACCGGGTGCCGGGATGCGCTGCACGGCCGCCGCGGAAGAGCACGGTCGCCTTGCAGCCCCGTTTTTGCGCGTGCACCAGCAGCGTGGCCGCGCAGGAGATCGCCGCCTCCAAGTGCCGTGATTCCGCGCGCTGGGCGAGGGCGGTGTCGAGCAGGATGACGAGGTTTTCCGAGCGCGAGTCCTTCATCACGCGTCGCACGAGCGTCTGGGTGCGGGCACTGGTGCGCCAGTGGATCAGACGCGGGTTTTCGCCGGGCCGGTACTCGCGCAGACTGTGGAACTCGTCCTGCCCCTCCTGCACGGTGAGGCGCCGCGCGTGATCCGCGGGACGGCTCGCCAACTGGCGCGTGGCGGGCCGCTTGAGCCGGCCGATGGGAGGCAGCACGATAATCCGCGACGGATGCGAAAGCAGTGCGCGGTGCTCGAACACGCCGAGCGGGAAGCGCGACGCCACGAGGGCGTTCGAGACGTTGTAGATCCCGCGGCGATGAATGCGCTTGGTGTAGGTCAACTCGATGGTCGCGCGCGGCGCCAACATGGGCAGGATCGGGCCGCAGGTGACCTCGCCGGACGAGTCGATCTGCAGCGCGTCGCGAAAGCCGATGCCGAACGCCGGGCACCAGCGCGAGCGGTTGGTGACCCGCACGCGCACCTCGAATGGCTCCCCCGCCATCACCCGCACCGGCAGACGCCGCTCAATGGTAAGCCGGCCCGACGCCAACCAGGTCACGAAGAAACTCGCGACCAGCGTGGCCAAAAGCGCGCAAATTGCCAGCAGCAGCGGGTTGTTGCGCAGCGAGACGGCCATCGGCAGCCCCACCACCAAAAAGGTCAATGTGACGTGGCCCGCCAGCGTCGGCTCGGGGATTCGGCCCAAAATTCCGGCCATGCGGCTCCCGGCCATGCCGCCGGTCGGTTTCGCGCTGGGTTGGGCCGAAGCCATCCTGCCCGAGCATAACGTGGGGCGGACGGGAGGGTTCGGTAAAGTAGGGGTGTGCGTTCAATTCTCGTGATGGTGCTCGCCTTGGGGGCGTTCGGCTGGCTGGTCATCGACAGCCATCGGCGCGTGGACGATCTGCGCCTGCGCGAGGAGGCGATTCCGGCCGAGCTGCTGGAGCGCGCCCAGCGGGGCGTGGCCGATCACGACGAAGCGCTCGGATATCGCTTTACGTGGACCGCCGGCGGCGAGTGGGCGCCGATCCTGATCGCCGGGCCGGTCAAGGCTGGCCGCACCGGCGTGCGCTGGTTCGCCACGCGCGACGGCCACGAAGTCTTCGAGTACGACCCGACCGTCTTTTCCGCCTCCGCCTCCGGTCCCAATCCGCGCCCCATCCAAAAGTACCTCGCGGTTCACGCCGATCAGCGCTCCAAGTCGGAGCGCCCGGCCGGATGGCGTCCGCTTCAGTGATCAGCAGATTGAGATGAAGGGGCTTCTCCTTGTCGGCGCCACGGGCAGCATCGGGCGCTCCACGCTCGATGTCGTACGCGCGCTCGCGCCCGAGATACGGCTCGTCGGCGTCTTCGCGGGCCGGTCGGCGGCGGAACTCGGCGCGATCGCGCGCGAGTTCGACGTGAAGTACGCCGGCGTGTCCGACGCCGCGTCTGAAAGCGCACTGAGAGTTGGCGCCGGCGATGCGCGCTGCGGCAGCGGCGACGCGTTCCTGCGCGAGTGCATTGCCGACCCCGACGTGGACATCGTGCTCTCGGCCGCCACCGGCGCGGCCGGCCTGCCCGCGTCGCTCGCGGCGGTCGAGGCGGGCAAGACCCTGGCGCTCGCCAACAAGGAGTCGATGGTCCTCGCGGGCCCGCTGCTGCTCGAGCGCGCGCGGGAGACCGGTGCGCGAATTCTGCCGGTCGACTCGGAACACGCCGCCGTGCATCAGGCGTTGCGCGCCGGCCGACCGAGCGAGGTTTGCAAGGTGATCCTGACCGCATCGGGCGGCCCCTTCCGCACCTGGCCCAGCGAACGCATCGCCACCGCGACGCGCGCGGACGCGCTCAACCACCCGACGTGGAACATGGGTCCGCGCATCACGATCGACTCCGCCACCATGATGAACAAGGCGTTGGAGTTGATCGAGGCGCGCTGGCTCTTCGATCTCAAGCCCGAGCAGCTCGACGTGATCGTGCATCCGCAGTCGATCGTGCACAGCATGGTCGAATTCGTGGACGGCTCGATCGTGGCGCAGATGGGTAAGCCCGACATGCGCGTGCCGATCCAGTACGCGCTCACCTACCCGGAGCGGCGCGGTCCCGCGTTCTGCCGGTTCGAGGCGCGCGACTTCGCGAACCTCAGCTTCGAAGAGCCCGATCGCACGCGCTTCCCCGCGCTCGATCTCGCCGACGAGGCGCTTCGCCGCGGGGGCACGGCCGGGGCCGTGCTCAACGCAGCCAACGAGGTCGCCGTGCAGCGGTTCCTCGACGGCGCCATCCCGTTCCCCGCCATCGTTGAAACCGTCGCGGAAGTGCTCGGATCGGTCGATATCATCGACTCGCCCGACCTCGCGGCGATCCAAGCGGCCGACCAGGCCGCCAGAGAGGAAGCAAGTTCGTGTCGCACGTGACGCTTTTAGCCCTCGACGCCCAGGGTGTATTCGCCGGGTTCATGACCGCCGTCGGTCTGGGCGGCCTGATCTTCTTCCACGAGCTGGGCCACTTCCTCGCCTGCCGCGTCACCGGCACGCGCGTCGAGGCGTTCAGCATCGGTTTCGGACCCAAGGTCTTCGGCTGGCGCCGCGGCGAGACGGTCTACAAGCTCTCGCTCATCCCGCTCGGCGGCTACGTCAAGATGGCGGCGGAAAACCCCGGCGACGACCGTTCGGACGATCCCGCCGAGTTCCCCAACAAGAGCTTTTCCGCCAAGCTCCTGATCATGTCCGCCGGCGTCATCTTCAACGGCGTTCTCGCCTGCCTGCTCTTCGCGTGGGCGTTCGGATTGGGCCTTCCCTCGGCGCGCGCGCAGGTCGGTTCGGTCATGACCGGAAGCCCCGCGTGGGAGTCCGGGTTGGAGCGCGGCGACATC
>CBDURV010000512.1:0-3507 GCA_965369495.1 uncultured bacterium | reverse complement strand
TCCGCGTGCGTGCCCTGCTCCACGAGTTGGCCGTGGTGCATGACGAGGATGCGATCGGCGCGGCGCACCGTCGAGAGCCGATGCGCGATGACGATCGAGGTGCGGTCGGCCATGAGCCGGTCCATGGCGTCCTGGATGACCATCTCGGTTTCGGTGTCGATGGAAGAAGTCGCTTCGTCGAGCACCAGGATCGCGGGATCGGCGGCCAGCGCCCGCGCGAACGCCAGCAGCTGCTTCTGCCCGACGCTCAGGTTGCGGCCGCGCTCGTGCAGTTCCGAGTTGTAGCCGCCCTTCAGCTTCTCGATGAACTTGTCCGCATGCACGGTGCGGCACGCCTCGCGGATGCGCTCCGATGTGATGGCCGGCTTTCCGAGGCGGATGTTCTCCTCGACCGTGCCGGCGAACAGGAACACATCCTGTAGCACCACCGCGATTCGTCCGCGCAACTCGCGCCGCGCGTAGTCGGACGCGTCGCGCCCGTCGATCAGGATGCGCCCCTGCTGCGGTTCCCAGAGCCGGCTCAGCAGCGAGATGATGGATGTCTTGCCGGCGCCGGTGGGCCCGACGATGGCGACGGTTTCGCCCGGCTTGATATCGAACGAGATGCCGCGCAGGACCGGCTCGCCTTCGAGGTAGGCGAACTGCACGTCCTCGAAGCGCACGGCGCCCTTGAGTTCGTGCGCACCAATCGCCGACGGCGCGTCGGGCGTTTCCACCGGCTCGTCGAGCACGTTGAAAATGCGTTCGGCCGCGGCGAGCGCCGCCTGCAGGATGTTGAAGCGCTCCGACAGCTCGCGGATCGGACGCAGGAAGAGCGCCAGCGCCATCCAGAAGTAGGTGAACTCGCCCCACGTGAGCTGCCCGTCGGCGAGGCGCGTGGCGGCGAGCACCAGTACCGCAGCCTGGGCAAACGCGGAGAACAGCTCGATCGACGGGAAGAAGAGCGAGAAGTTGAAGATGGTCCGGAAGTGGCCCTGCATGAGCGACGCGTTGCGCACGTCGAATTTCTCCGCCATCGTCTCCTCGCGGCGGAACAGGCGCGTCACGCGGATGCC
Source organism: uncultured bacterium (assembly GCA_965369495.1). Lineage (GTDB taxonomy): Bacteria > Planctomycetota > PLA2 > PLA2 > PLA2 > JBCDBY01. The sequence continues at coordinate 2,452 of CBDURV010000512.1, read as the reverse complement.
GGTGAACGCCTCCTGCTGGAACCCGTTGAGGCGCGAGAGGCGTTCGCGCACGGTCCGGAACGCGGTGCGCATGCGCTTGCCGAACCAGAGCGAGAACATCACCACCAGCGGCAGCAGCGCGAGCGCCACGAACGCCATCTGCGGATTGATCCAGAACAGCGCGACGACGATCAGCACGAGCAGCAGCAGGTCGCTGGCCACCGCGGCGACGCCGGAGCTGAACATCTCCGCCAGCGCTTCGACATCGCTCGTCGTGCGCGTGACCATCGTTCCGACCGGCGTGTTGTCGAAGTAGCGGACGGGCAGCTGATGGATGTGCCGCATGATGCGTCCGCGCACGTCGAAGATGACGCGCTGACCCAGCAGGATGGTGATCTGTTGCCGCAGATATTCGAGCAGCGCGCCGAAGCCGGCGATGACGCAGAAGACGAGGCCCCACTTCCTGAGGCCATCGAGGTCGCGCGGCACGATGCCCTCGTCGATCGCGAGAGTCACGGCGTAGGGAACGATGAGCGAATTGATCGCCTGCGTCACCAGCACCGCGATCGCGAATGTCAGCAGGCCGCGGTGCGGCAGGATGAAGCGCAGAATGCGGCCCGCCACACGCCAATCGGCGCGCGTGTCCTCGGTGATGCCCCGGTACGCGCCGCTCACGGTTCCATCGCCTCGATCTCTTCCTCGAGTGCCTGCGCGCGGGCCAGCCGCGCGTATTCGCCATCGAGGCGGAGCAGTTCGGTGTGCGTGCCCTGCTCGAGGATGCCGCCGTCGCGCAGGTAGATGATGTTGTCGGCGTCGCGCAGGGCGGATATGCGGTGCGCGATGATCAACGCCGTGCGGCCCTCGCGGACGCGGCGCAGGTTCTCGAGAATGGCCGCCTCGGTCTCGCTGTCGACCGCGCTGAGCGAGTCGTCCAGGACCAGGACCGGCGCATCGGTCGCCAACGCGCGGGCGAGGGTGGCGCGCTGTTTCTGGCCGCCCGAGAGCGTGACGCCGCGTTCGCCTACGACCGTTTCGATGCCCTTCGGAAGTCGGTCGAGATCGCCGGCGAGCCGTGCGTCCGCGATCGCCCGCGTGATCTCGGCTTCGGGCGCATCGGCGCGGCCGAAGACGACGTTCTCGCGAATCGATGCGGAGAAGAGGAACGCCTCCTGCGGCACGAACGCGACCGTCGCGCGCAAGTCGCGCAAGGGGATGTCGTGTACGTCGCGTCCATCGATGAAGACGCTGCCGCGGGGCGGTTCGTAGAGACGGGCCAGCAGCGAGACGAGCGTCGACTTGCCGCAACCGGTGGGGCCGATGATGCCGAGCGTCTGCCCGGCGCCGACTTCGAACGAGATGCCGTCGAGTACGACCGCGTCGTCGTCGTACGCGAAGTGCAGGTTGCGTACCGAGACGTTGCCGCGCGCGGCGGGTCCGGGCGTGCCGTTGTCCTGCTCGGGGTCGAGCGAGAGCACCTCCGTCACACGGTCGAGGCCCGCGGCGCCGCGCTGGATGAGGGCGAGTACCCAACCGAACGCGATCATGGGCCAGATGAGCATCATCTGATAGCCCTGGAAGAAGATCAGTCCGGAGATGTCGAACTCGCCGCGAATCACCTGGCGGCCACCGACGAAGAGGATCACCGCCATCGCGGTAGCGCCCATGCCGGCCGTCCACGCGGTGGTGAGACCGCGCACGCGCGCCAGGCGCACGCTGGCCGCCAGGTATTCGCGGCCGAGGCGGTCGATCTCGTTCGCTTCGAACTCCTCGGTGGCGAAGGTCTTGACGACGCGGGCGCCCGCGAACGACTCCTGCGTGCGCGCACTGATGGCGGCCAACTTCTCCTGCACGGCGCGCGATGCGACATGGATGCGCGGCGCGAAGTAGATCAGGCCGACGGCGATGCCGATCAACGGCGAGAGCGCCCAGACGGTCAGCTCCCAGTTGATGAAGAGCAGTACGGCGAGCGCACCGACGGAACGCAGGATCGAGTCGGCGAGGTACATGATCGACGGCCCGATGGCCATGCGCACCGCGTCGATGTCCGCCGTCGCGCGCGACATGAGGTCGCCCGTTCGGGTCGCGTCGAGGTAGGAGAGCGGCAGCTTTTCGATATGGCGGAAGAGCTCCCGCCGCATCGCGGCCTCGACTCGCCGCGACGCGCCCACCAGCCAGTAGCGCTTGCCGAATGTGCTCACGGCGGAGACGACGGCGATGCCGATGGCCACCAACGCCCAGAACGCGACCTCGCCGGAGTCAACCGAACGGCCATCGCGCAGCGGGTGCTCGATGGCGCTCATGCCCTGCTTAAGGGCCAGGGGCCCGGCGAGTATGGCTGCGGCGGCGACCACGAGGGAGATACCGCCGCGCGCGAGCATCCCGCGACAGGGCTTGAGATACCGGGCGACCAGGCTCCATCGCTTGCGCATGTAGTTGGGAGAATTCTAGAGGTGAGAGGCTGTGAATCAATCCA
>CBDURV010000511.1:0-3508 GCA_965369495.1 uncultured bacterium | reverse complement strand
GTCGCACCAGCGGCCCTTCTACTACTACCTCGGGCACCTGCCTGAAATGGTCGCGCCCTGGTTCCTGATCGCGATTCCCGCCGCCCTGCGCGCGTGGCAGCGGCGCAAGAAAGAACCCGCGCTCGTCGCGCTGATGCTCTGGTTCGCGTTCGGCTTCGTGATCTTCACTGCGATTTCGGGCAAACGCACCCGCTACCTGCTGCCGATCTTCCCCGCCTTCGCACTCGTCACCGCGCGCGGCATCGAGGCGGGCTACCTGGCCGTGCTCGATCGCTCCAAGGCGGTCTGGTTCCGCCGCGCCGCCATCGCACAGCAGGGACTGATGCTGATCGCGGCCGGCGCCATGGCGATCCTGGCCATCGCCGGCGGCTGGATGCTCGGCTTCTTCGAGGAGAAGAACCCGATTGTCGTGCGCGAACTCGCGTGGGTCTGGGAGGGCAGTTGGCGCTGGTTCGTGCTGCTCGGCGCGACAGGCGTGGGCGCGGTCGCATTTATCGGCCTGCGCGCCGCGATCGCCGACAAGGCGCGCAAGGCGTGCGCGCTGCTCGTGTTGAGTGCGTGCCTGGCTTGGATCGCGGGCGATTTCGCGCTGCTTCCGGTGATGGACCGGCTCAAGTCGCCGCGTGACATCACGGATCGCCTGGACGAGGAGTTCCCGCGCGAAGGCGAGCTTGTCGCCTTCTATCACACGCACCACGCCGCCTATTCGATCTACGCCGATCGGCTCATCCTGCCGGTCTTCGTCCGCCCGCGCGACGTCGTCGATTTCCTGGGCGTCGGCGAACACCGCGGCGTGATCGTCTCCGAGCGGGAGATCACCCGCTACCACTACGAGGGCGAGGGGCCGTCGCTGGCCGACCTGCTGCCCGATTCGCTCGTCGTCTCGGAACTCGGACGCGTGGGCTCCAACGTGCTGTTGCTGGTTTCCAACTTCGATCCGCCCGACTCGATGCGCGCCAACAGGATCAAGTTGCGGAAGTAGGGCACGCAGCCCATCGAGTAGCCGAGGGTCATGACCAGGTCCTTCTGCGACAACGCGTAGAAGAGCAGCAGGAAACTGCCGCTGAGCGAGAACCACCAGAACGACGGCGGCAGCTTCGACACCCCGGCGCGCTCCGAGATCCACCACTGCACGAACGAGCGCGCGGCCCAGAGCGCCGACCCGACAAAGCCGACGGCGGCCCAGAGCGGGTCCCCCACCTTGGGCTGGCTCGCGACCGCGGCGATCGCGACAAGGACGAACGGCACCATCCACGCGATCAGCGTGTGCTTGGTACGCACGCTGCGAATACGCAGGTTGCGCCCCGAAATGAAGATCCCGGGAATCACGCTCAGCGAGAAGATCGCGTTCTGGACCGCCGAGGCGTAGACGAGCACGAAAAGCCCGCCGACGAGTCCGATGCGCCAGTACCACTTCGGCACCACCGTCCGGCCGGCGCGCTCCGATGCGACCCACTGGAGCACGAGCCGCACGCCGAAAAGCGACTGGCCGACCAGGCCAATCGCCATCCACACCGCGGTCACGCGTCGCGCTCCACACGCGTGTCGATGGCGCGCGACTGCAACCAGCGCACGCCGCGCAAGTCGCGCAGGCCGGCCAGCGCACGCCCCAGATTGCCGTACTTGGAATAACCGTGCTGGCGGTGCCGGTGGTTCACATCGCGCTCCACCACCTTGAAGCCCGCATCGCGTGCGAGCACCGGGATGTAGCGATGGAAGCCGCGAAACATCGGAATCGCGTCCACCACCGGCCGACGCCACGCGCGGATCTGGCAGCCCACGTCGCGGAATTCGTCCTTGAGCTGCCAGCGCCGCACCGCGTTGCCCAGGCGCGAACCCACGCGTTTGCCCCACGAGTCACGGCGATTGACCCGCACCCCGGTCGCGAGATCGGCCTGCTCCGCGTCGAGAGCCTCCAGCAGGGCGAGCGAGTCGGCGGGGTCGTTCTGCAGGTCGGAGTCCATCGTGACCAGCCGTGAGCCGTTGGCGGCACGCAGGGCGACCGCCATGCCCGCGGACTGGCCGCGATTGACCGGGAAGAGGATCGGGACCACGTCGCCGTGCTCGGCCGCCTGCTGCTTGAGCCACGCCGCCGAACCGTCGCTGGACCCGTCATCGACGACGACGATTTCGTAGGAAAGGCCGCCGCGCTTGGCAGCCGAGCGGATCTCATCGAGCAGCGCAGGGAGGGAATCCCGCTCCTCGTAGGCCGCGAGTACGAAGCTGACGAGTTCCATCCGGGAGGGGATCGTACCTTTTTGCATGTGTCACACGGTCGCGTCTCTTGACGAATCGGCCGGTGGCGCATCGAATACCAGTACCCAACGCCCCTATAGCTCAACGGATAGAGTGGCGGCCTCCGAAGCCGTAGATCTAGGTTCGAGTCCTAGTGGGGGTACCAATCGCGGGAAGCCGCCGGTCACCCGGCGGCTTCTCGCATATACACGCCATGCATCGATACGATCCGGCCAAGGACGCCTACGCCATGATTGGCGCCCATCCGGATGCATCGCAGGAGGAGATCGAGGAGGCCTACCGCCGCTCCGCGCTCACCTGGCACCCCGACAAGTCGGCCGCCCCCGACGCCTCGGAGCGTTTTCAGGAGATCCTGGCGGCCGCCCGCATCCTGCGCAAGCCGCGCGCCCGCAAGCTGTACGACATCGCCCGCGCCCAGTGGCGCCAGAGTCGCGGCTTTTCGGCCAAGCCCCCGAAGCCCAAGCGCACCAGGCAGGCGCCGCCCGTTACCGGTCAGCCTCTGCCGCCGCCCCCCGACTGGCTCGCGCCCGTGATCAAGGTGCACGTCGACTCGATCCGCATGGAGCTTCAGCCCCAGCCGCGCGCCGGGCATCTGGCCAACGTGTGCACGGTCCTCGCGGTCGCCGCCGGGTTGGGCGCCCTGGCTTCCAGCTCCGGCCTGCAGTACTTCGGCCTGGCGCTGGTGCTCTTTGCGATTTCGCGTGTGTTGCGCACCCCGCCCCACGACGGCATCATGAGTTGGGCGCGCATTACGCCCGGTCGCCGCGAGGCGGAATACCACCTGCTCGACCAGCGCGCCGCACGCTACGAGCGCTACTCGATTCCGTACCAGCTGCTGCGCATTCGCGTCGCCGCCCGCGAGCACAAGTTCCGCATCGAAATCGCCGGCTTCCCGCGCGCGGCGATTCCCGTGCTGTTCGAAACGCCCAGCAAAGCAGAGGCGCGTCGCCTGGCGCGCGAGGCGGGCGACTACCTGAGCATCCCGGTCGCGAAGTAGGACGCAAGGTCGGTAATGGGTTGTGGGTGATGGGTATTGCGTCGCGACCAGATTGCCGCGTGGCGCATGAGCAGTCGCTGGGCTTCGGGGGGCGCGGCTACCGAGGCCCCCATGCAGTCGCTCGCAGGCGGGCGGACTGGTTGCGACGCACAACCCACAACCCATCACTCACAACCCGCGAAGCGCAGCGAGCGAACACGCCCCCACACCTACTTTCCCTTGAAGCGGATGATGTCGAAAATCGGGCGGTTGGTG
>CBDURV010000510.1:0-3510 GCA_965369495.1 uncultured bacterium | reverse complement strand
GACGTCATCTACAAGAAGTTCATCAACGGCGAGGTGCACTGGATCAAGTCGGTGCCGACGGCCAAGCTCGACGATGCCAAGACGCGCGCCGAGTACTACGTCGCGCCCTACCTCGGAAGCTACTTCTACCGCTTCAACACCACGCGCGAGCACCTCAAGGACAAGCGTGTCCGCAAGGCGCTTTCGTTGGCCGTCAACCGCAAGACGATCACCGGCGACGTGACCAAGGCGGGCCAGACTCCCGCGCCGTGGTTCTGCCCTGCGATCGAGTTGGCCAAGTACGTGCCGCCCCAGGGCTTCCCCTACGACCCCGACCAGGCGCGCAAGCTGATGGCGGAGGCGGGGTACCACTCGGGCGAAGGCGGCAAGAAGTTCCCCAAACTGACCGTCTTCTACAACACGAGCGAGGATCACAAGAAGACCGCGGAGGCCATCGCCCAGATGTGGCGCGAGAACCTCGGCATCGATGTCTCGCTGCGCAACTCGGAGTGGAAGGTCTACCTCAAGACGGTCGAGAATCTCGACTACGACGTGGCGCGCGCCGGCTGGATCGGCGACTACAGCGACCCCATGACCTTCCTCGACATGTGGGTCAAGGATGGCGGCAACAACAACACCGGCTGGTCGAATCCGAAGTACGACGCACTCATCCGGCAGGCGCAAAAGGAGCACGATCTCGTCAAGCGCTCCGCGATCCTGCTTGAGGCCGAGAAGATCGTCGTGGAGGACGAGTTCCCGATCCTCCCGCTCTACATCTACGTCAACCAGGGAATGAAAGTGGACGGCCTGCAGGGCTGGTACGAGAACGAGCGCAACCTGCACCCGTTCCACTACATGTATTTCGAGCCGGACGAGTAGCGCCGTAGCCACCGAAACTGGCCACATGGGTAATCTCATCCCGCTCGACTTCGCGTCGCTCGGACTCGTGGAGTTCGTGTGGCTCATCCTCGCGGGTGCGGGGCTGAGCCTGTTCATCTCCGCGATGGGCTGGCGGAAGCGTTTCGCATTCAGCGCTGCGCTGATCTGCGCCCTTTTCGCGTGGATGCGCCTCTTCACGCTGGACGACTCGGTGGGGGCGTGGAACGCGTGGGGCGGCCCGCTGGTGCTGACTCCGCTGCTCGTTGCGGGCTGCACGCTTTTCGGCATGCTGCGGCCTCGGATTCCCGCGGCCTGGCGTTCGGTTTGGGCCGTTGCGTTCATCGTGCTGACCGTCCTGGCGCGCCCGTTCGGCTGGGGCGCCATCGACATCGTCTACATGTTGTTCCTGATGGGCGCGATCATCGGGTTCGCGGACGAGCAGAGCGGCCTCCGCACCCTGCTCCTGCGCCGGGTGGGGCCGCTGCGCGGCTGGATGCTCATGGCGACCGCGTTCGTCGTGTTCTGCGCCACCGCGCATCCACGCGGCTACGGACTGCCCGCCGCTTTCGGTCAACTCTTCATCGCGTGGTTGCTTTACGCCATGTTCGAGCAGGGCGAGGAGATGCGGAAATACGTCGTCGGGCGCCTGCGGGGCGCGCCGCTCGTAATGCTGATCATCCTCATCCTCAGTTTCGTCATGATGCGCACCGCGCCGGGCGGACCGTACGACAAGGAGAAGAAAGCCGACCCGGCCATGCAGAAGATGCGCGAGGACAACCTCGGCCTCAACGATCCATGGTGGCAGCAGTTTCGCGACTACATCGTCAAGGTCGCCTGGGAAGGCGATCTCAACAAGTCGATCAAACAGAACGGGCGGCCGGTCAACGACATTATCCGGGACCACGTCGTGCCTTCCGCCCAGTTGGGTGTCGTCGCGATCATTCTCGCCCTGCTGATCGGCACCAGCGCGGGGATTGTCAGCGGCATCAAGGCCAACTCGATTTTCGACTACGGCTCCATGACGATCGCCATGGTCGGCCTCGCGCTGCCGACGTTCGTGGTGGGGCCATTCCTCGTGCTCTTCTTCGGGATGAAGTTGGGCTGGTTCCGTGTTGCCGGCTGGGAGCAGTTCCCGCGCGATCTGATCCTGCCTGCGATTACGTTGGCGCTGCCGTTTGCCGCGCGCATCGCCCGCCTGACGCGCGCCGGCATGCTGGAGATCGTCAACCAGGACTACGTGCGCACCGCGCGCGCCAAGGGACTCGACGAGAAGACGATCGTGCTGCGCCACATGCTGCGCGGCGCGCTGCTGCCCGTCGTGTCGTTCCTGGGCCCGGCCGTCGCGCAACTCCTGACCGGCTCGCTCGTCGTGGAGATGATCTTCGGCGTACCCGGTCTCGGCACCGAGTTCGTCAACGGCGCCATCAACCGCGACTACTTCGTCGCGATGGGGCTGGTGCTCTTCTTCGGCTCGCTGCTGATCCTCTTCAACCTGCTCGTGGACATCGCCTACGGCTACCTGGATCCCCGGATTCGGCATGGTTAGGAAACGCAAGGGCCAGTCTCTCTGGAATGACGCATGGCGAAGGCTCAAGAAGAACCGCTTCGCGATGGGCGGGCTGATCGTGATGGTCGTCGTGTCGCTGGCTTCGATCTTCGCGCCGTGGATCGTGCCGATGGAGCCGGACTACGGACAGCCGTGGATACGCAGCGCGCGCGCGCCCGGATTCACGCACCCCGCCGTGTTGGCCGAGATTCGCTTCGACAAGGGCATGGAACCTGTTGTCCCGGAGCGCATCCCGCCCGTCATCGCCAGATACCTCTCCCAAGATGGCACGATCCTCTACACGCTGCAGGAGGTCGCGGAGACGGAGTACCGCATTCGCATGCGCCGCGGGAAGATCCGCTCGATGCGCCGGAAGGAGGGCGCGCTTGGCGTCAAGCACATCAATCTCGCGGGCGCCACCTCCTTGGCGCGCCTGCTCGACTCGGACGGGCAGCCGGTCGGCCCGGAGATTCGCGATGCGGAGTTCGCCACCAAGCAGCCGCTGCCGGAGGTTCTCAAGGACTACGCCAAGCAGAAGGTGCTGATCCTGCGCGTGCGAATGCCTCGCACGCCGGAACCGGAGCAGATCGAGGTCGTGTTGGCGGGCGGCAAGGTCGCAAAGATCGTGCGCGGCGGCGAATCGATCGACAAGTTGCGTACGGAGGGCCGTTTCGTCTCGGAGATCACGAAGGACGGCAAGGCGCAGACGATCTACCACTGGCTCGGCACCGATGACGTCGGGCGCGACATCTGGTCGCGCGTCGTCAACGGCGGTCGCATTAGCCTCATGGTGGGCGCCATCGCTACGCTCGTATCCGTCCTCATCGGGGTCATCTACGGCGCCTTTGCCGGATACCTGGCGCGCACGCCGATGACGCAGTGGAAACTCATCGCGGTGCTGCTGGCGATCGCGGCCGGCGCCTCCGCCTTCTTCACCGAGATGCCGTTCCTGGGTGCGTTTGCGCTGGGGATCTCGCTCTTTGGCGGCATCCTCTGGGGCGGCACCAAGCTCGCCGCGCGCATGCCGTTCGGCAAGGTGATCACCACTGACGGCGAGTTCATGATGCGCATCGTGGACATCCTCTACGCGCTGCCCTTCATGTTCC
>CBDURV010000509.1:0-3527 GCA_965369495.1 uncultured bacterium | reverse complement strand
TCGAGCCGCGCCACCTGCAGCGCTTCCGGCATGAGGCCCGCGCGGCCGCGCGCCTCCACCACACCAACATCGTGCCGGTGTTCGGGGTCGGGGTGGATCGCGGGCTGCACTACTACGCGATGCAGTTCATCGATGGCGTCAACCTCGGGGAAGCAGTTCGTGCGCTCAGGGAAACCGAGGCGGGGTCCGCGGCTGCGTGCTCGCCGTCTCCCCTGTCGATACACGGGTCCCACCGTTCGCAGGGCTATGTTCGCGCGGTTTGCCGGGTGGGCATCCAGGCGGCGGAGGGACTCGACTACGCCCATGAGGCTGGGGTCGTGCACCGCGACATCAAGCCCGCGAACATCATGCTCGACGCGAACGGCCATGTGTCGATCATGGATTTCGGCCTGGCGAGTTTTCAGGATGCGGGCTCGCTGACCGCATCCGGGGACATCGTCGGGACGGCGCGCTACATGAGCCCGGAACAGGCGGCGGCACGGCCGACCGATCGCCGGACCGACATCTATTCGCTCGGCATCACGCTCCACGAGTTGCTGACCCTCGAGCCGGCGTTCGGCGAGAGCGAGGCGCACGTGTTGCTGCAGCGCATCGTGCGGGATGAGCCGCCGTCGGTGCGCCGGCGCAACGCCTCCGTGCCGGCCGAGCTCGATACGATTCTGGTCAAGGCCACCGCAAAGGAGATCGATCGCCGATACGCGACCGCCGGTGCACTGGCGGATGACCTGCGCCGGTTCCTCGACCATCGGCCGATTCTCGCGCGGCGTCCGACGCTCTTGGATCGCGCAAGAAAGCTGGCTCGTCGCCACCGAGGACTTGTTTCGGCCGCCGTTGTTCTCTTGATCGTCGCGGTCATCGGACTCGGCGTGGCGACGGCGTTGATTGCGAGGGCGAAGCAGCGCGCGGAAGGCCAGTCGGTGCTCGCCGAGGAGCGCCTCACGCTCGCGATTCAGTCGGTGGACGAGATGCTGCTGCAGGTCGGGGACGAGTGGCTCGCGGACGTTCCGCTGATGGCTCCGATCCGGCTTCGCCTGCTCAAGAAGGCCCGTGACTTCCATCTTCGACTGCTGGAGGCGGACCGCACCGATCAGGCGATGCGACGTCGTGTGGCGGAGGCGCAACTGCGCGTCGCGATGATCCAGCTGAAGCTCGGGGAAACGGATGCGTCGGCGAACGCTTTGAGTGCGGCCGCCGATCACTTCCGTGCGTTGGAGGACCGCGGCGCGCTGTCGAACGCGCTGCGGCGACTGGCTGGCATCCGCGCGATGACGGACCTTGCCGCCGCCCGGCGGCTGGTCGAGGAAGCCATCGAGCTCGAGCCGGGGGATCCATCGGAGCACTACGGCGATCTCAGCCAGATCGCGAAGCTGCAGGGGGCGCAAGACGAGTCGATTTCGTTGCGACGCAAGGCCGCCCAGCACGCCACCGCGCCCGCACGCCGCGCCCATCATCTGAGCCTACTCGGGCTGGCCCTCGACCACGTGGACGCCGAGGCATCGAAGGCGCACCATCGCGATGCGCGCATCCTGTTCGAGCAACTGCTCGCAATAGAACCTGCCGACGATCTGCAGGAGGAGTTCGCGCGGGCGGTGCGCCGCGAGGGCTGGCACTACTTCGTGGTTCAGGATGATGTCGAGCGTGCGCGCGCGTCGAGCCTCCGAGCCGCGCGGATCTGCGAGTCCCTCGCCGCAAGGCATCCGTCGGTCCCGCGCCACCGCCGCGGTTGCGCTGCCAACTACGTGGATCTCGCCTACGAGGCCATGAAGCTGGAAAGACCCGCGGAAGCGGTCTCCTGGGACGAGAAGGCCGTTGCCGCGCAGGAGGGCATCGTCTCGCAGCTACCCGGATCGGGAAAGGCTCGGGCGATTCTCGTCGGCTACCTGCGCAATCTCGGAATCCACCAGGTCTCCAATCGGCGATGGCGAGACGCGGAGCGTTCGTTCCTCCGCGGCCTCGACGTTGCGAACAGACTCCATGAGGAATCAAGAGGAGCGGAGGCCTCTCGGGAGCGACGCGTCAATCACCGGTACCGCTCCGGCAGCGTGATCTATCCGATGGCCGAGAATCCCGACTATCACGATGTGCGGTACAACGCGCAGTACTATGCCGGAATCATCCACGCGCACTTCGGACGCCACGCCGAGCATGAGGCGATGCTGCGTGCGCGCGCGGACACGCCGCGCCTTTCCATGTTCCTGAGCAACTGCGCGGATCCGGCGTTTCGCGACCTCGACGAGGCGCTGTCACTCGCGCAATTGGGGACGAAGAACGATCCGAACCAGGATGACAGTTGGCGTGCGCTGGCTCTGGCGCACCACCGGCGCGGAGAGTGGCGCGCCGCGGTGTCGGCGATCGAACAGGCGATGGAGGTCGATCGCTCCGATGACATCGACAAGATCACGCACTCCCTGATTGCCGCGATGGCGCACGCGCGGCTCCGGGAGAACGACGAAGCCAGCGCGTGGTACGAAAAGGCGGTGCAGGCAATCGCCGCGCTGGAAGCAAGCAACGACGGCTGGGACATCATGAATCGCGCGGAGGTCGAGGCATTCCGCGTCGAAGCGGCGGAAACCCTCGGCCAGTAGGCGCTCAGCCCGCTCCCGACCGGAGCAACGTCTCGGGTACGCAGGGTAGCGAAAAGCCGCGCGCGGACCGCGTCCCGCAGCAGCACCGGCAGCGCGACGAATTCCTAATCAACAGGTCCCAGGTTCGAGTCCTGGCGGGGTCACCAATTGAAGACGGTATCGGAATCGGCCGGGCGTCAGCGGGTGGCGATGCGTTGTTCGCTGAGCCCGCGTTCGATTCGCGTCTCGACGTCTGCGGCAATGTGCTGGTGCAGCGTGTGGAGCACATGCGCCTCCAGCGGTCGCCACATCCAGCCGGGGTAGGAGCGGGCGCGGTAGCGGGTCACGAGGGTGAGCCGGGTTCCTCCGCCCGCGGTCGGACTTAGCCGGAACTCGCCTCCTAGTAATGAGAGATCGTGCTCGAAACCCAATCGCTGCTCGACGACCTCGAATGCGAGCAGGCGCGCTTTGCTCCGCTGGGTGATGCGCTTCGTGATGCCCTTTCCGTTTTCGTAGACGCACTCCTGGATCGCGCCGACGCTCGCCTTCGCCCCCTGCACGCGAACGGGGATCGGCAGGCCCAATCGAAGCAGAAGCGGAGGCTCGGACTCGATCTCTTCATAGAAGTGGAGCTGACTCCACACAGCTTCCGGCGGCGCGTCCAAGATCCGTTCGGTGCGTACGACGACGATCTCACCGGACGGCCCGAGGCGATCCACGACTTCCGCACTCACCAGCGGAACCGCAGCAATAAAGAGCAGCGCGGCCGCTCGTTTGACCCGGGCGCGCAACCGGTCGATTCTCAGGTAGGCGCCGATGAACAGGCCGGCGAACGTGACCGGCAGCCAAACGGTCTAAAAGGACGGCCCTAAACTGCAACGGCCCGCAAACGCTGGCGGCCCCAAACGCTGGCCCCCGTCTGGCGGCCCTAAATTTAAACCAGCACACAAGCTCCGGAATGAC
>CBDURV010000508.1:0-3530 GCA_965369495.1 uncultured bacterium | reverse complement strand
CATGGGCCCGCTGATTATCGAGGACGCGCCGCGCGACGAGCACTACCACGACCTGCCGGAGGTGGGCGAAGAGGACCTGCATGCGCTGCTGGGCGTGCCGCTGCGCGTCCGCGGCACCGCCATCGGCACGCTCGCCATCCAGATGGGCGAACCGCGGCAATTCACGCCGGACGAGGTGCGCGCCCTGTCGGCGATCGCCAGCCAGATCGCGCCCGTCGTTGACAACTCGCGGCTCCTGGCGCTGGCGGAAGCCACCGAACCGGAACCCGAGGATGAACTCGACTTCGACCAGATGCGTCGCATTCAGGGTACGAGTTGCTCGGTCGGTGTCGTTGCCGGCACGGTCGCGAAGATTCGCCCGCGCGTGCCGCCGCCCATTCGCAATGCCGACGACCCGAGCCGTGAGCGCGAGCGCCTCACCGAGGCGTTGGCCGCCACGCGCACGGAACTGCAGTCGATGCAGGAGTGGCTGCGCGACCGGCACGCCGACGAGGCCGCGTTCGTCTTCAGCGTGCAACTGATGATGCTCGATGACGAGGCGTTCGTCGAACGCATTGGAGCGCGCATCGACACCGGACTCGACGCGCCGTCGGGCGTTCAGCAGGTGCTCGACAGCCTGCTCGCACGCTTCGCCAAGATGCAGGACGAGTATCTGCGCGAGCGCGGCGCCGACGTCCAGGATCTCGGCTCCCGCATCCAGCGCCATCTCGGCAGCGCACGCAGCGAGCGCGAGGAATCCCTGCGCGGCAAGGTCGTGGTCGTCGCCGATGTCACGCCCTCCGCGCTCGTCTCCGTAACCGCCGAAGGGGCGGTCGCGGTACTCGCGGGCGGCGGCGGCGCCACGTCGCATGCCGCACTGCTGGCGCGCTCCCTCGACCTTCCGCTGGTCGTCGGCCTGGGCGATTTCGTGCAGACCGTCGAGGACGGCGAGCGCGTACTGGTCGATGCCGCCTCGGGCGAAGTCGTGCTCGATCCGCCCGACACCCTGATCGCCGAAACGGTGCGCAAGGCGACGGAGGGCGCGGAGGCGCTGCACCGCTATGGGCGCGAACACCCCACCGCCAGCGGACGTCTGCGCTACGAGGCGAACGTGAGTCTCTGGGGCGACGCCGTGCGCGCGCGCCAACTCGGCGCCGACGGCATCGGGCTCTACCGCACGGAATTCGCGTTCCTCATGCGGCCCGACCTGCCCGGCGGCGAGGAACAAACCGAACTCTACCGGCGCGTCATCGACGAGGTCGCCCCCCACCGCGTCACCTTCCGCCTGCTCGACGCGGGAGGCGACAAGTTGGTGCCCGCGCTCGGACACGCCGCGGAACCCAACCCGTTCCTGGGCTACCGCTCGACACGACTCCTGCTCGACCACCCCGAGGTGCTGCGCGAGCAGGTGGGAGCGATCCTCGCCGCGTTCGATGGCCGCGAGGGAAGGGTGCTCGTGCCGATGGTCGCTTCGGTGGAGGACTTCCGCGCCGTGCGCACGATGCTCGAGGACGCCGATCTGCGGCCGCGCGAACTGGGAGCGATGATCGAACTGCCCTCCGCGCTGCTCGGCATCGACGAGCTGGCGCGCGAGGCGGACTTCCTGAGCATCGGCACGAACGACCTCACGCAGCACCTGCTGGGAGTCGATCGCACCAATGCGCGCGTCACGCACTACTTCGACTTCTGCCACCCGAGCGTGCTGCGCGCCATCTCGATGGTCGTCGCCGCCGCGAAGGAACAGGGCAAGTCGGTCTGCGTCTGCGGCGAGATGGCGAGCGATCCGCTCTTCCTGCCCATCTGGGTGGCGCTCGGCGTGGCACGCCTCAGTGTCCACGTCAAGCGCATCGCGCCGTTGCGCGCGCTCGAGGCGCACTTCGAAACCGAACAGGCCGAGGAACTCACCCGCGAGTTGCTCGCCATGGAATCACGCTTCGACATCCGCCGGCGACTCGAGAAAGTCGCCGCACCGGAAGTCGTCGCCTACATGCACGGGAGCCCCCTTGGCTAACTTGTTCCGACTGCTCGTTGCGTTACTGCTGTTGACCGCGCTCGCCGGCGCCGACGAGCAGCAACTCAAGAAGGCGATCGATCGCCTCCGTACGCCGAACTCGCGCTTGCGGGACCGGCTCGCCGCCGTCGATCAGATCGCCAAGCTGGGCGGCTCGCGCGCCGTGATCGAGGCGTGGATGGCGGGCGACAAGCCGGTCCAGGATTTCGCGCCCACCTGCTTCCACGCGATGGGCGTAAGTGCGCTGGCCGACGCCCTGACCGCGCTCTCGTCGAAGGATCCCAAGCGGCGCGTCGTCGGCGCGGTGGCGCTCGGCTCGATCGGCCGCCGAGCGCGACTCGGCGTGCGCAAACTCATCATCTCGCTCAACGACAAGTCGGGCGACGTGCGGCGCGCGGCGACCCACGCGCTGGGCAACATCGGCATGCCCGCCGAGGATGCGATTCCCGGCCTGGTTCTGCTCTCGATGCGCGACCAGAGCCTGACCCTCGAGGCGCTACGGGCGATCACGCGCATCACGCTCGACGTCGAACTGCTGCGACTGCGCCCCGTGCCCGAACGGCGCCTGGGACAGATCATCGAGTCCGCGCAGACCTGGCTGCGGTTCAAGGAAAACCCCGGCGGCGGCTGGGGCGGCGGCATGACCGACGCGCTGGTGCTGCTGGCGATGGTCGAAGGCGGCATCAGCGATGTCAACCGCGCGCCCGCGCGCCGTGCGCTGCGCAAGATGGTCGCCCGCTACGCGGAGGCCTCCACACCCCCTCCGCTTGTACCCGCGATTCTGCTGATGGCGTGGCGGGAAACGCGCGACCCGCTCTACCTGGCGGTGGGCAACAGCCTCGTCAACAAGCTCATGGTCTCCAAGACCGACGGCGCGTTGACCTCGAACCTGTTGGCACTCGCGGCGCGACAGGCGCAATGGTGCGGCGAAGGGGTCACCGAGGCGGTGTGGCAGTCGATTCCGCCGACCGAGCCGGTGCTGCTCGGCCGCGTACTGCGCCCCGGTCCCGCCGATACCAAGACCGAGGCCGCCGAAGCGGGGCGACTGGCCGCGCAGCCGTTGAAGTGGAAGGCGAGCGATCCTCGCTGGGAGCCGCGACGCATCGTGCGGGAGTCGTGGGCGCTCTATCTTGCGGGCGGCGAATCGCGCAAGCGTTATCGCGACGCACTCTATGAGGCGGTGTTTCCCGCCGTGCTTTCGGCGGCCAAGGGCGAACCGCTCACCGCCGGACACTGGGAACCGCCGACAGGCGTAAACGCAACCGGCGTGGAGCTGACCGCCGCGATCACGGTGGCGCTGCGCCTCAACGCCGGCCAGTTCCCGCCGCGGCGCCTCAGCTTCCCCAGCGGCGGCAAACAGAAGATGGCGATCACGGCGCTGCGCGGCGCACTGCATCATCCGGACGCCGAAGTAGCCGCCTACGCCAAGGCGATGCTAGCGCTTTGGCGCTGAGTGCTCGGGTTTTGGGCGTTCGGGCTTCGTGAAAGTCACGTCGCGGTCGCGCGGCGTGACCGAACCGGGCGTCTTGCGCGCGAGGAA
>CBDURV010000507.1:0-3537 GCA_965369495.1 uncultured bacterium | reverse complement strand
TGGGCCAACCTCGCTCTCTGGTGCGCGGTTATTGCACAAAGCGCACGCCTCGATCCCCAGGAAATGGCGCTGCAAATCCGGCTGCTGATCGCCCTGGGGCTGGCCGCGACGGGCGCGCTTTCGTTCCTGCTGGTGCGCGTCGGACGGCAGGCGGAGCGCGCCACCATGAACGCGTCCGCGATGCGCCAGATCATCGAAATGGCGCAAGACGTCATCTGGGTCATCGATGCGCAGGGCCGCATCGTGTTCGTGAATGGCGCGGCGCGGCGGGTCTACGGCTATGCCCCCTCCGAACTGCTCGGCGTGACGATTAGCGAGATAATGGCACCCGAAAACTCGGAGCAAGATCAGGCGTGCATGGGCTCCGTGCTCGGGGGCGGCACGATCTCGGCGCACGAGACGCTCGCCGTTCGCAAGGACGGCGAACGCGTCCCGATGCTCTGCAACGCCACCACACTGCGTGACCGGAGCGGCCAGGCGATCGGCGCCATCGGCACCGGAACCGACATCAGCGAACTCAAGGCGATGCAGGAAAACGTGCGGCGCAGCGAACGCGCCGAGGTCATGGAAACCATGACGAGCGGCGTCGCGCACGACTTCAATAACCTACTGACGGTAATCCTCGGCCAGACCGAGCACGCACTGGCGGGCGAAGAGGAAGATCGCGCGCGGCGCCGACTGCTCTCGATCCACGAGGCTGCCGAGCGGGCGCGGCGCATGGTCGCCCGTCTGCTCGACTTCTCGGAACGCCGCGAAACCGCGCGCACGCGCATTGACCTCGTCGCCGTCGTGAACCGCATGGAGTCGTTGCTCGGCTCGCTGCTGAGCGATCGGGTCGGCCTCGTCCTCGCCATGGACGCCGACAGCGTCAACGTGTCGGCCGACTGGAGCCAGATCGAGCAGGTCGTCATGAACCTCGTGCTCAATGCCGGCGACGCGATCGAGGAAGACGGGCTGGTGCGCATCAGCGCTCGCACCGAGGAACTCGATGAGGCGCGGGCGACGGCGCTGGGAATCGAGGCGGGCGCGTGGGCATGCATCGACGTGACCGACAACGGCGCCGGCATGGCGGTCGAAACGGCAGCCCGCATCTTCGAGCCGTTCTTCACGACCAAGTCGCGCGGGCTCGGCACCGGGCTCGGCCTGGCGAGCGTGCAGGCCATCGTGCAGCAGCACGGCGGAGCGATCGAGGTCCGCAGCGAGCCGGGAAAAGGCACGGCCATGCGCGTTTTTCTGCCCCCGGCGACGGAAAATGAACCGGCGGATGCATTAACCCGGTAGGTGCCCGGAAAAAGGCACGCCGTCGTCGTTGTCTAATGATGGATCGTCATGTCCCGACTTCTACCGACCCTGCTCCTGCTCGCGCTTTTGCCCTGTAACGCGGCGCTCGCCCATGGCGGGCAGTTCCGCCCTCCGCGCGGCGCCCCCCGCGCCCCCACCCCTCCGGGCCTGCCGGCCCAGCCGACCGCACCCGCGCAGACCGGCAAGGTGCAGCACACGTGGACGGTCTGGTGGAGCTACTCGCAGTTCCAGTACCTCGACTACCGCCGCCTGCAGCGCGAGCGCGCCGGACCGATCACCGGGTCCGAGGGCAAGCAGGACGCCGACAAGTGGCGCGATGAACTGCGCCTGCGGCTTGTGCCGGTGCTGCGCAAGGCGATCAGGGACAAGGACCGCGAGGTGCGCACCGCCGCCGCCGTCGCGCTCGGCAAGCTGCAGGTGCGCGAGGCGATTCCCGACCTGGAACGAATGCTCCGGCTGGACAAGCTGCAGGAGGGACGCGAGGCGGCGCTGCTCGGCCTCATGTACATGCGCGAGCCGCAGTTGCGCGCTACGTTCGAACGGGAGGTGCGCCGCAAGGCCGGCAAGTTGCGCGTGCGCGGATTCGCGCTGTTCGGCATCGGGCGCCTGGGCGACGACCAGTCCATCGCCTACCTGCAGTCGTTCTTCGATCGCAAGGACAAGAAGGCGAATGCGATCCTGCCCTCGTCATCCGGCGAGAAGCGGGAGTTCCGCGTCGCCTGCCTCGCGGCGATGCTGATGTCGGAGCGCAAGGACCTCGGCGACTTCATGCTCGGGGTGGCGCGCGACAACCGCTTCGACGAGCAGGTGCGCGCCTACGCCGTGACCGCGTTGGGCAAGGTCGGCGCGCGCGACAGGCTCAAGGAACTCATCGCGTACCTGCGCGACAAGGACGAACACGATCAGGTGCGGCGCAGCGCGGCGGTCGCCCTGGGCGTGCTCGGCAAGCGCACCGATGTGACGTTGATCAAGGAGCTGAACCTCACGATGGCGCGCGGGAAAGACGCGGTGCTGCGTCACTTCTCGATCATCTCGTTGGGTCGCATCGGAGGCGCCGCCGCGTCGCAGGCACTGCTCAAGCGACTGCGGCGCGTGCGTGGCGAAGACCGCGAGTTCGTGCTGGTGGCGTTGGGCCTTTCGAAGGATCCCAAGGCGGCCGCGGTGCTGGTCAAGGCGCTGCATCAGGAAAAACACGCACGG
Organism: uncultured bacterium; assembly: GCA_965369495.1. Taxonomy (GTDB): domain Bacteria; phylum Planctomycetota; class PLA2; order PLA2; family PLA2; genus JBCDBY01. The sequence goes on along the minus strand of CBDURV010000507.1, from coordinate 1,035 downwards.
CGCAAGGCGGCGGCCGCGCTCGCGCTCGGACTGCTGGGCGACCGCAAGCAGGCGGCGGTGTTGAACAAGGAGTATGGCCGCGCGAAGGACTGGCTGCTGCTGCAGACCTGCTCGCTGTCGCTTGGCATGCTGCACCACAAGCCGGCGGCCGCGCGCCTCAAGGACATCCTGATCGAGAAAAAGGAGCCGGGGCTGCGCATGGCGGCGGCGCTCGCGTATGCGCTGATTCGCCAACACGCGGCCGTGCCGCTCTTCCTCGAAGTCCTGCGTGAAAGCAGCAGTCTGATCACGATGACCGCGATGGTGCGCGTCATGAGCCTGCTCAGCAGTCCGAGCGCGGCGAAACCGCTGGAAGAGATCTACGCCGACAAGGATGTGCAACGGCAAGTGCGCGCGTACGCGCTGATCGGCCTCGGGACGCTGGCCGACCGCGCCGACTTCCCGCTGCTGGTGCCCATGGGCTTCGACATCAACTACTTCGTCCGCTGCCCCCCCCTGGACGAGGCCATAACGATTCTCTGAGGCTTCGCCAGGGGACGGTGGAAAACCCCGCAAACCGTTGCGGGCACCGGATTTATGCGCGTCACGTGCGCCATCTGTGGCGCACATTGTGGGCTCGGTGGTAGTCTTCGCGCGCTCGTGGAGACGCCTGAACTAGATCTCGGCCCGTTCGAGGGGGATGTCGCGGAGGAGTTCCGCAGCGAGGAGTTCCTCGCGATCCTGCGCGCCCTGCCGGATCACATGCCGGACGATACGGATCCGCAGGAGGCCTTTCGTCGCAGCGCGGTTCTGCAGGTCGATCTTGGGGGCCAGCATGTCGCGCTCAAGGTCTTCCCGCGCCAGAGCCCGGCGCGCAGTCGGCTGGCGCGTGCACGCGGTTCCAAGGCGCGCAAATCCTGGCTCGTGGCGCGCGCGCTCGAAGAGCACGCAATCGGCACGGCGCGCCCCATCGCCTACCTCGAGCGCTGGGATGGCGGCATTCTCGCCGAGAGCTTCTTCATCACCGATTGGCTCGACGAGATCAGTTCGTTCAAT
>CBDURV010000506.1:0-3567 GCA_965369495.1 uncultured bacterium | reverse complement strand
CGGACTACGTCCCGCCGCGCGGTATCCCGCTCATGGGAACCATCGCCGCCGGCGAGCCGATTCTTGAGGTCGCCACTCCCGACGAGGTCATTCTGGAGGAGTACCTCCGCATTGACGACGACACCTATCTGCTGCGTGTCGCCGGCAACTCGATGATCGAGGATCACATCCAGGATGGCGATCTCGTTCTCATCGAGAAGGGCGAGTCCGCGCGTGATGGCGAAACCGTCGTCGCCGTGATCGAGGGCGATACCACCCTCAAGCGCATCTACCGCGAGGGCGGCATGGTTCGCTTGCAGCCCGCGAACTCCTCCATGGATCCGCGCGTCGTCCCCGCCGAAACCGTCGAGATCCGCGGTGTCCTCCGCGGCGTTGTGCGGCGAACGTAGCCGTGTTTATGGCCCAACGCCTGACGGCGTTGGAGCGTGGCCCAACGGCTGTCTGCCCGCCATAGCCCACGTAGTGGGCGACGGCGGGCAGCGGTTGGAGCTTGGGCACGGTGATCTCGCTTCGCTCGATTCCGTGCTTTGCTTGCGTCTTCCGTCGGGAGCAACGCGAACGGTGCTTTGCCGACGCTGTCCCTTCCGACCTTCATGGCAGAATGGCGAGGCTTTGATGGTGCGCTGGATTCTTGGACTTCTCGCGATCGGGGGCTGCGCGGCGGCTCCGGTGGTGTCGGTGCAGCCTTCGGGGAGTGCGGTCGCGTCGCTCGTCGAGGCTGGAGACCGCGCGCGGCGGACCGGTGACCTCGTCGCCGCACAGGTTGCGTTCGAGCGTGCGCTGGAGCGCGAGCCGACGGCTGTGTGGGCGCACGTCGGCCTGCAGGGAGTCATGCTCGCCCGCGGTCGCGATCTCGACTTGCGTCGCTTCTATCGCGCCCACGACGATGCCTATCTCCGCGCGCGCCTCGAGGGCGACCTGGTCACCCGCAAACAGATCCTGGAGCGTGCTGACGAGCCATACCGAACGCTGGGTCTGGCTCAGATGGAATACGACGCCGGGGATTTCCGTGCAGCGGAGAAACTCTTCAAGCGCGCGGTCGCAGTGGACCCGGGAGTGGCGTCGGGTTGGATTGGCCTTGGGCGGACGCAACTCACCACTCGGAAAAACGGACTCGCCTTTGCCAGCTTCACCAGCGCGGCCACGTGCGCACCGGAGGATCCGGGCGGCTGGTACGGACTGAGCCTCTCTGCCCAGCGGCTTGGGCGCCGCGAGATGGCGTTTGCTGCGGCGCGCACTGCGCTCCGACTCGCACCGACCGAGGACGCCATCGTGCGTCGCCTTGTCTTGTCATCGCAGCGTGTGCCTGAGCGGCCTCGCCAACTGCTGGCGGCCGAATCGCTTGTGGAGGCGGGTGAAGAACTCAGTGCGCCGGCACTGCTCGCTGCCTCCGGCCTCTACGACCGCGCCGGCGAAGCGGAGCGGGCGCAGGCGTGTCTTGCCCTCGCCCGGCTTATGGGCGCGCTCCAGGCGGAACTCGAGGCGGCGGTGCCGACGGAAGACGATTCGGATCTCGCCTCGTTCGTGACGCGGTTCACGCGGGGCATCGACGCCCGCTACCGGCACTATCGCAGCTCCGGGGAGGGCGAGTCTCTGACGGACCTGCTCGTCTGGGCCCGTGCGCTCTACGAAGAGACCACCCACGAGAAGCTGGGGCCGCCGGGAACCGTGGAGAGCTACGCATTCGTGGGCAAGCTCGTCGATGCGACGGAGCGGACGGACGAACCGCTGGTGCGACGACTGGCCGAACAGGGCCTGTTGCTGGTCCTTGGCCAACGCGCCGGTGGGCCGCCCGAGGCCATGCTTGCCGCAGTCGTGCGACGCAGTGGCCGCGAGCAGATCGAGTCGCGCGGAGTCACCGTCGAGCGCGAGGCGATCTGGATCGGACGCCGCCATCTCTCCGGATACACCGAGTGGGCGGGCGGTGGCGACCTCGCCGGACTCGCTCTCGGATCGGTGGTGCTGATCGATGTCCACGCGTCCGCCCGCTGGGAGGGGAGCATTCGCCGTCGCATGGCGCGGCTGCGTCCGTTTGCCGCCGCCGCGCTGGCACAGGATGCGCTCGGGGACATGCCCGGCGACCGCATCGATGACCCGGCCGGCGTAGCGGACCGCCTGTTTCTCGAAACCGAACTCGATCTGGTCGCGGAAGTACTCGTTCACGAGGACGCTCATCTCGTGGACGCGAAGCGCTTCTTGCCAGTGGGGGGCAACTTCCTGCGCGGCTTCGGCCTCGCGCTGCAACACGGCTTTGCCGCGGAGAAGGTCGTCGCCTTCCTCGAACGCAACGCGCAACTCGCCGCCATTGCCGAGGGGCCGCATCCGCGCGCGGCGCTGGCAATTTGCTGCGCTTCACTCGGCGGCGTCGGAGTCCATGCCACCGGCTACAGCGAGATCGTGCAGGCGATGGTCCACGAGATTCGCGACACGCCGTCCCGCTATCCGGGTATCGATCGCAAGCGGGTCATCGTGCAGCAACTGCACCGACTCACCGACGATGAGATCCGCGAGTTGGCGCAGATCCTGACGAAGCGCTGGGACCGGTCCTAGCGAGCTCTGGCCTCGGCCAGAAACGTCTCGAGCGCGTCGATCTCCTTGGGCAGCGCGGCGGTCAGGACCACGCAGCCATCCGCGGTCACATGCACGATGTCCTCGATGCGCACGCCCAGCCGCTCCCTCAGGATGTAGACGCCCGGTTCCACGGTAAGCGTCATGCCCGTCACCAGCTTCTTGCTGGGACCCGGGTCGTGGACGTCGAGGCCGACGTGGTGGCAGGTGCCGTGGATGAAGTGTTGGGCGAGTCCGCGCTTCTTGAGCACGTTGCGCGCGACGCGGTCGATTGCCGCAAAACTCGTCCCGGGTCGCACGCTCGCGATCGCCGCCTTTTGCGCCTCGAGCACGGCGGCGTAGACCTCGCGCTGCCGCTCCGTGAACCTGCCCGCCACCGGATAGGTGCGCGTGATGTCGGCCGCGTAACGCTCGAACGCCGCACCCGCGTCGATCACCAGCAGCGACCCCGGCGCGAGTCGGTTCGCGTTGCGGAAGTAGTGGGGCCGTGCCGCATCGCGCCCGGAACCGACCACGAACGGAAACGCGGGTCGCCCTCCGCTGCGGCGAATCGAGCCCAGCAGCGCGACCTCTACCGCGGCCTCGCTGCCTCCGTCGCGTATCTCGCGCGCCGCGGCGCCGAAGGCGGCGATCGAGATGTCGATCGCGCGCTGCAGGTGCTGCACCTCGAGCGGCTCCTTCACGGCGCGCATGCGCGCCACGAGCGGATCGAGGTCGGCGATCTTCACATCGGGGCGTGAGCGCTTCAGGTCATCGAGGATCTTGCGTTTGCGGTCGCGCAGGGGCGCGTGGTCGCCACCGCGATAGCGCGGGACGCGCAGCGTGGCGTTGGGCGGCAGCCGTGCGGCGAGCGCCAACGCGAACGGCGTCGGACGGCGCGGGATGGGGCGTACGGCGATGCCCAGCAGTTTGCCGGTCTCGTCGTCGGGCAAGAAGTCGGCCGCCATGAACTGTGCTGCGCGCGGATTGAGATCGGGCAGGAATAGCAGCGCCGCCGGC
>CBDURV010000505.1:0-3572 GCA_965369495.1 uncultured bacterium | reverse complement strand
CCACGGGCGCCGAGGCCACATAGTCCAGCTCGGTGAAGACGACGCGCAGGTCGTCGTCGAGATCCTTCAAGACCGCGCGCGGATCCTGGCCCGCCGGAATCGTGATCACGAAAAAGGAGCTCGAACCGACGCGCTCCAGCGCCAGGCCCCCGAACTCTTCCAGAAAGTCGTCTTCGGCGCTGCTTTCGTCGTCTTCGTACTCGTCCGGGTCCGACAGCATGACGAGCAGCTGTGTTTCCGCGAATTCGGCCGGGGTGGCGCCAGCACCGCCAACATCCGGATCCCCGCCCCCTCCGGAGCAGGCAACCAGTGTCAGCAGAACAAATAGCAAACAGCAGTAGTTACGCATCGGCATCGGGTGCATTATCCCACTCCACCGCGCACAAGCAAAAACGCAGCCCAATCGGCCAGATGCGGCCGCTCCGCGCGCACCTCGAGGGAAGCGCGCGAAACCGCGGCCGCCGGCCCGACGTCGGGCAGTGCTCGATAGAACTTTTCCATCCATGCGCGCGCCGCCTCGTCGCGGACGGGCCATCGGCTGGCAACGACCCCGCCGGCACCGGCGGCAATCAGCGCGCGCGGGAAACCGCCCCACGATTCGCCCTGCCACCCCATTGACGGATCGCCGGTCCGGCACGCGCTCAAGACGACCAGAGAACCGCGCAGTTGCGCCCGCGCCAGATCGCTGGCCGTCAACCAGCCATCGCGCAGACGCAGCGCGCTGAGCGGGGGCAGGTCATCCCGCGCGCGCGCATGACCGGCGATGTGAATGACGCGCTGGCCCTGGAGCGACGCCAGGATTCCGTCGCGCGAAGCATCCGATCCGCGCAGACATTGCGCACCCGGTACGAGTTGTTCGATCGAGTCGATCTCGCGTTCGACATCGGGCAGCGCGCGGGAACCAAGAGCGACGAGCAGGCTCCCGCCGGCCGATCGCCAGCGCCGCCCACGCCACCCGGCGCACGGCGCGTGCTCGATTTCGACATGCTCGATCAACGGCGCGCCGCGCCACGGCAGTGCTTCGACCGGCGCCGCACCCAACTCGCGCGGCAACACGACGCGCAAGCGCGGCGGAAGCGATTCGATCGACCCAATCATGCGTTCGGCAAGGGCTGCCAGGATCGCATCGGTGGAGCCTGCATCGATGCCTCCGTAGTGGTGTCGTTCGACCTGAAAGCGCAGATCGCCCAGGTCGGCGCGCGCGTGCGCGACGGATCCCGCGTCCCAGGTGCGAACCCCATCCGCGTCCGCCAGGAAACCGACCAGGCGCGATGCGACGCAGGCGTACGCAAGGCAGCCCGTGTGCGCGGACTGCGCCGGCGCCATCGCGGGAGGCGCCGACTCCTCGCCCAACATGGTCACGAGCGCGCGTTCGTGCGTGTGGATTTCGCGCAGGATGTCCCGCGGTCCACCGCGCAGGTCGCGCGGTTCGCGCTCGCGCTCTTCCATGGCGTGCCAGAGCGCCTCGATACGTTCGCGCAACTCGCGCGCACGCGGCGCATCGAGAACTCCCGGCGCCTCCCGCTCCAACTCCTCGCGCAGCGTGCGCGCGCGGGCGGCGTCGAGCACCCAGAACGCTTCGGCAAGATCCGCGGGGCGCCCGCGCTCGAGCAGTGCCTGCGCGAGTTCCTCGTAGACCGCGTGGTGACGCATCAGCGCCGTCGCGCGGAATCTCGACGTCGGCGCCGAAGAGCGCACAGCCTCGGCGGCCCGCAACGCACGGCGCAGCAGCGGAATACGCCGTTTCTGCTCGCCGGCCGCCGACAGCCGAAGCTGTTCGGGAGCCAGCGACTGGCGCAGCGCGGGCGGGTAGGCGCGCGCCTCGCGTTCCAGCCATGCTGCCCCCTGGCGCGGGTCCATGTGCTCACTCGCATCCAGGGTCGCCTCGAACGCAGCGCCGATGTGGCCCGCGTCGCGCAGGCGGCGGGACGCGTCGCGATCGGGATCGCCGCCGTACTGCCGAACGAGTGCGGCGAACGCGACACCGCCAACCGACTCGAGCAGACTCGCCGCGCGCTTGGCCGCCCGCTTGGCCGGCCCCGAAAGTTCGCTCATGCGCTGCGCGCGCGCCACGAGCAACCACGCGCGGGCAGCGTCGAAGGCGAGACCCGCCCGCGCGAGCCAACGCGCCTGTTGCGCGCCTTCCGCTGCCGCCGCCGCGCTATCGCCCAGGCGCAGGCGCAACTCCGCCGCATCGAGTCGGGCGAGCGCCGCCCGCCGCTTGTCGCCTGTCGCGGACAACGCATCCGCGGCGCTTCGCAGACCCGTCCACGCGCCGCGCAGATCCCCGGCGACGCCCTGCGCCCACGCGATGTTGGCGTCGCACATCAACACCGAGTGCCGCAGATCGGACTTCTCGAACACCGCATGCGCACGCGCGAGGTCGCGCAGGCCCGCACGCGGATCGCCGCACGAGGCGAGCGCAACGCCGAGATCCTGCAGCAGGTGCGCGCGCAGGATCACCGATCGCGCATCACGACGGCCCTTGATCGACTCGAGCGCGGCGCGAAAACACTCTTCCGCCCGCTGCTCGTCGCCCAACGCACGCCACCCGTTTCCGCCCGCCTGCTCGACGCGGGCGCGCGCATCCGGGAGTGCGCGCCGGAGAGCGCGCAAATCGCGCACGAATACGGCACGCTGGCCGAGCAACGCACGCACCTGCAGCGCGCCCAACCGGACCGCCCACGCGGGACGCCGCTGACCCGCGCGCAGGAACACCTCCTGCGCTTCGGTGTAGGCCGCGTCGCTCTCGACCATGCGCCCCGCGACCTGGTTCGCGTCGGCGAGATGGAGCAGCGCCAGCCCGAGTTCGCGGGCATCCGTCGATCGACGTGCAGCGCCCACCCAGCGGCGAGCGATCTTGCGCGCCTCGGCCACGTCACGGCGCAGTGCCGTGCCGACAAGGGTCGTCCAGTCGTTCGCGGTCACGCCAGTTCCAGACTAGAGCGGCACCGCCTCGACGCGCGTCTCTCCGATCTGCAGTGACGCGGTGCCGTGGGCGAGTCCCTCGAATGCGAAGGTTCCGGCGGCGCTGATGGCGGCGCGCCGCACGCGCTTCCCGATCTGGAGACGCGCTTCCGATGCCGCGTCGGCCGGGTCGATCTGCCCGCGTAGCTCGACACGCCCCCCCAGCGAACTGATCTGGAGTTCGACCGTGCAGGGGCCGTCATAGCGCAGGAAACGCGGCCGGTCGGCGCCCTCGTAACGGAGGGCGGGGGCGGGTTGCAGCCACGAGTCGAATACGAGGCGCAGCAGTCCCGGCTTGGCATCGCGAAGCGCCGCGCGAAAGATGGATTCCGCTCGACGCAGCGTTTTGCGACTGGGCGCGGGCTGTTCGATCGCCGCGCGGCCCGCCGCGATCAATCGCAGCGCGCGGGCCCGAACCGACGCGTCGACACCGTCGGGTACTCCGCCTGTTAGCGGGCTGCGGCCCAGTACCGCATCGAGCACGGCTGCGAAATCCACGTCCCTGTTTGACATCTGCTACCCCTCAGGAGGGCCATCCTCCGTTTTGGATACATGCCCGCCAAGTTGGCTCGGCAATGCGGCGCGCATGCGATCGAGACAGCGCT
>CBDURV010000504.1:0-3572 GCA_965369495.1 uncultured bacterium | reverse complement strand
CGAAGCGGAAGCGTGGCGCCGCGCGCTCCTGCCGGCTCTGGCTGCGGGCGCCGAGACGGGTCGTTTGATGCTCGTCTTCGATCGCGACGAAATGCCGCCCCAGATCACCCCTTGGTACCGCGTGCGCGGTCTCGACCTGACGCCGGGCGTGGCACAGCCCGTCGCGGGCGCGGTCGCGATCAACGTCGAGGCGCTCGCGGTGGGCACGGGCGCGCGCGACGAGGGCGCCCTGCTCGAGCGGCTCGACGGCGCCATCGGCCTCGCGCTCAAGGCGCTGCGCCAAAAGCGCAATTTCCTCGGCGAACTGCAGGCCGAGCCCTCCATGCCGCTTTACCGGATTGCCGCGGGCGCGCGTCCGGTCATCGCGGGCGGTGGGGGGATCGATCTGGTTCACCTGTGCGGCCTGCGCGCCGCCGCCCGGGCGCTGGTGCGCGACGAGGAGGAGGCCACCCGCCTGACGGGCCGTCTGCGCTCGTACGCCGGCGTGCGGCTGGCCGAAGAGGGCCGCGCCATGCGGCTTCAGGTGCAGGTGGCGCCCGATCGCGATGGCGAATCGTCGCGCCGCTTCGACGAATTGAGGCGCGCCGGCGGTGGCGGTTCGGAGCAGGACGTCCGTGATGTAGAGGCGTATCTCGCCGGCGACGCCCTGCCGGAGGGGGTCGAGGCGGAATTCGAGCCGCTCCAGGAGTGCGTCGTCCTCCGCTACCCGCGCGAACTGTCGCCCTCGCCGGAGACACTGCTCGAATTCGCCAAGCGACTCCAGGGCGATTCGCGTGTCCGCGCCTTACGGTTCGTGCCGTGGCCCGATCGGGCCATTCGCGCCAACCCCAATGGCCCCAACGACAACCTATAGTGTGAAACACCGCCGCACGTCGCACGAGACGTGAGATTCGTAGATGAAACTTAAAAAACTCACCCTGCATGGCTTCAAGAGCTTCGCCGACAAGACGGAGTTCGAGTTCCGGGACGGCATCACCGTCATCGTCGGCCCCAACGGCTGCGGCAAGAGCAACGTCGTGGACGCCATCAAGTGGGTGCTCGGCGAACAGAAGGCCAGCAGCGTGCGCGGCAAGGCGATGCTGGATGTCATCATCTCCGGCACCGACAGCCGCAAGTCGGTCGGCTATGCGGAGGTGGAGGTCATCTTCGACAACGCCGACGGCCTGCTGCCGCTCGACTACGCCGAAGTCGCCATCACGCGCCGTCTTTACCGTTCGGGCGAGAGCGAGTACCTGCTCAACGGCAATCGTGTCCGCCTGCGCGACGTGCGCGAGTTGCTGATGGACTCGGGCGGCGGCCCGGGCGCACTGACGGTCATGGAGCAGGGCAACATCGACCGCCTGCTGCGCGCCGATCCCAACGAGCGCCGCCTCGTCTTCGAGGAGGCGGCCGGTATCTCCAAGTACCGCTCGCGCCGCAAGGAGACGCAGCGCAAGCTGGAGCGCACGGGCGACAACCTCGCGCGCCTGCTCGATATTCTGGGCGAGTACGAGACGCGCCAGCGCAGCCTCAAGATCCAGGCGGGCAAGGCGCGGCGCTACACCGAATTCACCGAGGAGCTCAAGCGCAAGCGGCTGGTCGGCGCGCTCGCGCGTTTCCGCGATCTATCCACGCGCCGCGATGTCGCCCAGACGCAACTCGACGGCATCACCGAGCACGAGCAGCTGGCGCGCGAATCGCTGGAGAGCGCGCTGGAGGCGTCCACCGGGCAGCGCAGCCGGCTCGACGCCCTGCGCGAGACGTTGCGCGAGCGCGAGGCGGAGTCGGCGCGGCTGTATGCCGAGGCGCGCGCGGGCGAGGAGCGCAAGGCGGCGCGCGAACGCGAGGCGAGCGGCCTCGCGGTGCGCGCCGAGCATGCGGAGCGCGAGGGTGCCGAAGCGGCGCGTCGCACCGCCACCTACGGGGCCGATCTCGAAGAGGTGCGGACCGCAATGGCGGGCGCCGCCGACGAGCAGGCTCGCCGTACCGAGGCTCTCGACGCGGTGGACGCGCTCTTCCGCGAGGCGGAGGAGCGGGTGCGCCTGCTGCGCGAGGAGCGCGATGCGCTCGACATGAAGCGCACCGACGCCTTCGCCGACGAGACCCACGCGCGCAACGACGAGGTCTCCAACGATGCCGAGGCGCGCTCCCTGCGCGCGCGGTTGGAGCGCATCGCCGAGCGCGCCAAGGTGGGCGACGAGGAACTCGCCACGTTGCGGGCGATGCACGAGGAGACGCAGCGCCACCTCGCCGACGCGGAGGCGCGCGTCCACGCCCTCGACGAGGAGCACGCCAAGGCGGAAGAGGGGGCGCGCGCAGCGCGTGTCGATCTCGATGCCGCGACCGCCGAGGAGAGCGAGCACGCCGGTCGTGCCGCCGCCTTCTCGGCGCGCCGTGACCTGCTGCGCAGTCTTGTCGAAAAGGGCGAAGGCCTCGACGCCGGAACGAAGGCGCTGCTGCAGGCGGTGCGGGACGAGTCGTCTCGGGATGGGCAGATCGAGGGGGTGCGCGGCACCGTCGCCGAACTGATCGAGGACTCCGGCGGCGAGGCGGCGGCCCTTGACCGGGCGCTGGGCCCCGTGGCGGGCGCGATCGTCGTGGAGACGACGGCGCAGGCGTTGGCGGCCCTCGACTGGCTGAGCGACGGCCAGCGTGGCCACGCGCGGCTGTTGCCGCTCGACCGCGTGACCGAAGCGCCGCTCCCGGGGCGTTTCGCGCGTGTGCAGTCGAGTCTCGGCGGTGCGCTCGGCGCGCTGCTGGCGGGCACGGAAATCGTCGGCACGCTCGACGAGGCGCTCGCGCTGCCGCACGGTTCGCGCGTGGTGGTGCTGACGGGCGAGGAACTCGGCAGCGACGGCACTGTCGTGGGCGGTTCCGGCGAAGCGGACCATGCGCCCGGACAGGTACAGCTGCGCTCGGAGTTGCACGAGATATCGGGGCAGATGGACGAGGCGGTGACGGCGCGCGATGCGGCGGCCGCCCGGGTGGCGTCCGCGCGCGAGCGCGCCGTAGGCTGCGACGAAACGCTCGAGGATCTGCGCCCGCGCCTCAAGACGGCGCGCGAGGAATTGCGTTCGACCGGCGAGAGCCTCGCCTCGGCGCAACAGAAGGCTGCATCGCGTGCGGACGAGATTCACCTCGACCAGGCGGAATGCGTCGAGGTCGAGGAGACGCTGGCCGGTTGCACCGAACGGGCGGCCGAGGCGCGCGGGAGACGCGAAGCGGCCGAGGCATTGCGCCGCGGTTTCGACGCGGATTCGGCCGATCTCGGCACGCGCATCGCGACCGCGCAGACCGTGCGCGAGGACACCGCGGGCAAGCGCACCGAGGCGCGCGTGGACGCGGCGCGCTGGACCGAAAAGACCGACTCGTTGCGCCATCGCGCCAGCGACTTGGAACGCAACATCGCGGGCTCGGCGCGCGAGGCGGAAATGCGATCGAAAGAGGTCACGGACAGCGTCACGCGCCGCCAGGAGTGCCTAGTCGAAATCGCTGCCATCGGCGAAGAGGCGGAGGCGCGCAGTGCGACGATCGAAACGCTGACGACGGAGATCGACGAGTGGCGCGTCAAGGCGGACGCCTTGCAGGAGGAG
>CBDURV010000503.1:0-3578 GCA_965369495.1 uncultured bacterium | reverse complement strand
TCAAGCAGGTGCTGTTCAACCTGGTGGCCAACGCCGCGCGCTTCACGGAGAACGGAACGATCGAGATGGAGGCGCGCGATGACGGGGACGACGTCGAGTTCCGTGTGCGCGACACGGGCATCGGCATGTCGCGCGAGGATCTCGAGTGCGTGTTCGAGCCTTTCGTGCAGGCCGACGGCACCTCCACGCGACGGTTCGGCGGCACGGGACTGGGACTCGCCATCGCCCGCCAGTTCGCGGAACGCATGGACGGCACGATCACCGTCACGAGCGAGCCGGGAACGGGCAGCGAATTCCGCATGCGAGTACCGGCGGGGCGATCATGACGCGCATCCTGCTGGTCGAGGACAACGAGATGAACCGGGACATGCTGCGCCGTCGGCTGGAACGAATCGGGTACGAGGTGGATGAAGTGGGTGACGGCGCCGAGGCGCTCGTGCGGGCGGCGGCAGCGCCGGCGCTGATCCTGATGGACATGAGTCTCCCGGGCATGGACGGCTGGGAAGCAACGCGGCGTCTCAAAGCCGATCCGGCGACCGCGTCCATTCCCGTGATTGCGCTGACCGCGCACGTCATGGCTGGCGATCGCGAACGCGCCATCGCCGCGGGCTGCGACGAGTTCGAGACGAAGCCGGTCGAGTTCGCGCGTTTGCGCGCCAAGATGGACGCACTGCTTGACCCCGCTAACCAGCCGCGGCGCGACGCTTGATCATCGTCACTTCGTTGCCGCGGTCGTTGTAGACGACGTCGTCCATGAACGTCTTCATGAGCAGCACGCCGCGCCCGCCGAGCCGCTCCAGGTTGGCCGGATCACGCGGATCGGGCAGGCCTTCCGGATCGAAACCCGGACCCTCGTCCTCGACGACGAAGCGCGCCTCGCTGCGGTCGAGCGTGGCGGAGACAAGGATGTGGCGATCGCGATACGGCTCCTGTCCGCGGCGGCTCTCGACCAGGGCCTCGTACTCGCTCATGCGTTTCTGACGCGCCTCCGTCGAGACCTCCAGGTTGCCGTGCTCGATCGCGTTCTGGAGCGCCTCGTTGAGAGCCACGCACATCTGCATGCAATCGAGCTCGTCGCACCAGCCGAGTTGGCTCAACGAACGCTTCATCTGGTTGACCCACGGCCGCAGCAGACGCGGATCGTTGCTCAGTTCGTGCACGCACTCCGTGCGCACGAGCGCTCCGTACAGCTCCTCTTCGGTGCGACGTTCGCGCGCAAGCTCCAGCACTTCCTGCACGGTCTTGAGCATCTCCGGGCCGAATGCCGCCTTGGGCACGTAGCTCGCCGCACCCAGGCGCAAGGCTTCCAGCGCGATCTCTTCGCTTCCCTGTGACGTCATCAGGATCACGGGCAGGCCGTGGTGATCCGCCCGCAGCCGCTTGACCAGTTCAAGCCCATCGACTTCGGGCATGACGAGGTCGGTCAGGACCAGATCGGGAGGACGGCTGGCGACCGCGCGCAACGCCTCAGCGCCGTCGGGCACGGTCTCGACGGACAGCGACCGGTCCTCACCCAGGATCTGCGTCACCAGGGTGCGATCCAGTTTCGAGTCATCGACTACGAGGACGCGTGCCACCCCTCGATCATAGCAACTCGGCGAGGCTCGGAATCAGCCGATCCACCGCTTTGCGCAGGTCGGCCAGGGCTTCGGGCTCGAATTCGTCCTGTTTCGCGCTCTCTTCCAGGCGCGCCGCCGCCGCGCGCGCCGCGGGAGCATCCACGTAGCGCAGCGCGCCGCGCATGGTGTGCGCCAACCGGCGCAACTCGACGACATCGTCCGTACGCTCGGCCGAATCCAGCAGCGTCGGCAGTTCCGCGCGCAGGCCCTCGATCACGACACGTACGAGTGCGTCGTCACCCAATTCGCGGTGCGCGCGCGCGACGCCCAGCACCGCCTCGACGGCGTCCATGCGCACCGGCTTGCGGATATTGCCTGCCATGCCGGCCTCGCGGCATCGGTCGGTGACGCCGTCGTGGCCGGAGATTCCGTAGACGGGGGCGGTCATGCCCTGCTCGCGAAGGGCTTGCGCCACCTCGGTTCCCGGCCGGTCCGGAAGTTCGAGGTCCAACAACACGAGATCGAACTCGTCAGCTCCCGCTGAGGCTTCGAGTGCCATTTCGAGCGCGGCCGCGCCGTCGCCGACGCAGACCGCCTCATGTCCGAGGCGCGTCACCATGGCCGACATCACTTCCCGGATCATTCCGGAGTCATCGACGATCAGAACGCGCACTGATTGGATTATCGCATGGTCGTGGCCGCGTGCGCCTCGTCCATAAACATGTGACTGGCAGTCTGGCAGCGCCCATCCTGCTTGGTAAGAGTGCGCAGGACGTTCCGCAGCAACTCGCCTTGGGCCTCTGTCGTGGCAATCGTCAACGGCATTGAGGCAGTCGTCCCCGAGGCACCCGACACGAGCACGAAAAAGAAGGGCGACCCCGAGCCCGCCCCAGACGCCGAGCCGGAGTTCCAGCAGATCAACGGCGACTCCATGGGTTTCGCGCGCAGCGACGTCGTCCTTACGTCGTTCAACGACGGGTAGCCACTAGCCCTAGAATGGCCCCATGCGCGCCCTCCGATTCGCCCTGCTGCTTGCAGCTTCCTGCTCAAGCGTTTCCACCAGCTACGACTTCGACCCCGACGCGGACTTCACGCGGCTCAGCTCCTACTCATGGTGGAGCGACTCCAAAGGCAAGCCCGAGAGCTCGGCCGATGAGGCGGGATCGCCACTGGTCGTCGATCGGATTCGACGCGCGACCGATGGCCACCTCGCGGCGGCCGGCTACAAGCGCGTTTCGTCCAACCCGGACTTCCTCGTCGTCGCACGCACCGGTTCGCGCGATCGCACACGCGTTACCAGTACTCCCGCCCACTACGGTGGCTACGGACCTTATGGGTATCGCTACTGGGACGACGGCGGCCGCGTGGATGTCTATCAGTACGAGGAGGGCTCGCTGGTGCTCGACATCGTCGATGCCAAGACCAACAAGCTCCTCTGGCACGGCGTGGCCAAAGCAGTCGTACCCGAGGGGCGCAAGCCGGAGGAGATCACGAAGTTGGTCAACGAGGCGGTCGCGGCGCTGCTGAAGGATTTTCCGCCGGAGGCGAAGTAGGGGGCTCTGGGGGCACGGGGCTGGGGGGCCCACTTGCCCTCGCCCGACCAAGCGACCGAACGCTGCCTGGCGTGGCGAGATTACCGACAGAAAGACCCACCGGGTCTTTCTGCGGCTTCGCGGAGGCGGGAGTGGGCTGACGCCACGCTCCCACGGTTAGAGCACCTGCACGGCACGCTCCTGTCGCTGAGGCTGGGCATTGGTGGGCGATACTGGATTCGAACCAGTGACCCCCTGCGTGTAAAGCAGGTGCGTAGCAAGGCTTCGCTGCGCTCCGCCGTGCTTCGCACAGTGCCCGTGTTTTCAGGGGGGCTCCGCGCCCCCCTGCGGTCCCGGCTCGCTGCGCTCCCCGGGACCTACCCCCACCGCTAGAGCATCTGCTCGGCAGACTACTGTCGCGATGAGTTGGGCTTGGTGGGCGATGAGGGACTCGAACCCCCGACCCTCTGCGTGTAAAGCAGATGCT
>CBDURV010000502.1:0-3581 GCA_965369495.1 uncultured bacterium | reverse complement strand
ACGGCATCGACTACGACCGGCCGTTCGGCTATTTCTTCGACCCTTCCGACAAGCTGATCTACCTCGTTCCCGTCAACGATCTCGACGCGTTCGAACGCGCACACGCCGTGGAGCAGGCCAACATCAACGCGAAGGTCCCGGTGCGCGTGGCCAAGACCTACGTAAGCGTCTCGGAGTCGGACGCGGTCGCAACGATCGGACCCGACAACCCGTTCATCCTGGATGCGGTCCAGTATCCACTCGCGCTGGTCGGACGCCCCTACTCGGCGCCGGTGCTGCGGGCCATGCTGATCGGGCTGTTCGGCGCCGAACAACTGCCGCAATCACGCATCGCGCCACCGCTCGCGATGCTCTGCGCCAGAATTCCGGACCGTGTCGCCGACGTGGCCGTGCGCGAAATGGAGACGATGCGTCTGGCGGTGCTTCCGACCGCCCCGGACTCGCCGTCCGTTCGCTTCGATCTTCTCGCCGACCCGGGCAGCGAATCGCTGCTGGCGCGTGCGGCGCCGAGACTCGGCTCGCGCCACGACGGAAGGCTCGATCCCGCCGCCCTGCTCGGCACGCTTCCCGCCGGGCACCCGATGAACACGGTGCTGGGAGCGGCAGTCGTTCTCGACGGCGAGGGCTGGCGGGCCATGGGCCTGCCGATCAACCCGGGCGCGGCGGCGGGCATGTTCGGTGTCGTCGCGCTCAAGTACCGGGCCGGAAAGCACAACCTCGTGTTCGGGTTGGCGCCGGCCGAAACGAAGCGCTTCGACCAGTTCGACATCGCACCGCTGTTCGGTCTCAAGAAGCAGGACGCGCAGGCGGTCGAGGTCGTCGATGGCAAGATGTGGATCTACACATTGGGCGCCGCTCCGCCGCTCTTCGCGCACATTCTCAAGTCGGATGCACGCTCGCCGCCGCCCATCTCCGTCTGCACCGGGCACGCCAACGGTTTCTGGTACTGCACCGTGGGCGCGCACGCGGAAGAGGTCATGCGCGCATTGATCGACGGCGCCAATGGCAAGCGGCCGTTTGTCATGCGCCAGCTCCAGAAGATGGAAGACAAGAAGATCGTGCCCACGTTTGCGCATACGGAGTTCTGGCGTCCGGGCCGCGTCGCACTCGGCTTCCTGACGGCCGAGGCGCCGAACGCGTTGAAGTTCGCGTTTCCCTACATCCAGACCGCGTCGATCGCGAATCCCACCGGGTTTACCTGCGTGATCGACGTCGATCGCGGACGCCTGCACGCGGACATCCGTGCCTTTCGCGTCGTGCGGGAGTAATCCGACAGCGGAGCCAGCATGTTCGCGCGCGTTGCCTTCGACCTGCCGGTCCCCACCGAGTTCACCTACGAGGTGCCGGCGCGGCTTGAAGGGACATTGCGGACCGGCCAGCGCGTACGGGTGCCGTTCCGCACGCGCACCCGCATCGGCTACCTGGTCGGATTCGAGGAGACTTCGGATCTCAAGAACGTCAAACCGATCACGGAGGTGGTCGATGCCGAGCCGCTGGTGCCCGGCGACCTGCTCGATCTGGCACGTTGGATCAGCCGTTACTACTGCTGCTCCCTGGGCGAGGCCGTGCAGGCGATGCTGCCCGGAGGCGTGCGCCGCGGCGCCCCGCAGGTCGCGGTCGTCGTGCGCACCGGCGAAGGAGAGGTCCCGGCGCGCGCGCGCAAGGCGGCGCTCCTGCTGGACGCGCTCGATCGCTTCGAACAGCCCCCCACCATCGCCGCGCTGATCGAGGCGGCCGGAACCAGTCGCGCCGCGCTCAAGACGCTCGAGCGGGCCGGCGTCGTGCGCATCGAAAAGCAGGAGCGCGCGGTGGACCGGCTGGAGCCTTCCGGCCTCGCCGACGAAGCGCCGCTCGAACTCGAGGATGCGCAGCGATCGGCACTCGACGGGATGCGCGAAGACGTCGCGGGGCCGCGCTTCGGCGTGCACCTGCTGCTGGGCGTTACCGGCAGCGGCAAGACCGAGGTCTATCTGCAAGCGATCGCCGACACCATCGCCGGCGGGCGCCAGGCGATCGTGCTGGTTCCCGAGATAGCGCTGACACCGCAGACGGTGCGCCGCTTCAAGGCGCGTTTCGAACGGGTCGAGGTGCTGCACTCGATGCAGACGGAAAAGACGCGGCGCGAGGCGTGGCAGCGCATCCGCCGCGGCGAGGCGGACGTCGTCATCGGCCCGCGCTCCGCGGTCTTCGCACCGGTGCCGAGCCTGGGCCTGCTCGTCGTGGACGAGGAGCTCGAGGGGACATTCAAGCAGGAGCACGCGCCGCGCTACCACGCGCGCGACGTGGGCATCGTCCGCGCGCGCAAGGCGGGCTGCCCGGTGCTGCTGGGATCGGCGACGCCCAGCCTGGAGAGCTACCGCAACGGACTGCGCGGCCGTTACACGCTGCATCGGCTGCCCAAGCGGGCGCGCGGCTTCCCGCTGCCGCCGGTGCATATCATCGACATGACGCAGCAGAAGGCGCCGCTCTTCTCGGCGCCGCTGCGGCACGCCGTGAAGGAGGCGATCGCGGAAGGCGGCCAGGCGATCCTCTTCCTCAACCGGCGCGGGTTCGCGACGCTGATCACCTGCGAGCGCTGCAACCACCGCATCGGGTGCCCGCACTGCTCCACGCAACTCGTCTTCCACAAGCGGCGGCGCAAGACGATCTGCCACATCTGCGCGCACGAGGCGCACATCCCGGAAGCGTGCCCGGAATGCCACGCCAAGACACTCAAGGCGGTCGGCGCCGGCACGGAGCGGGTGGAAGAGGAGGCGGCGAGGGCGTGGCCCGACATCGAGATCGCGCGGGTCGACTCCGACAACGCGCGGGGCGAGAAGCTGGAGCAGACTCTCGATCGCTTCCGCAGCGGCGACGTGAAGATCCTGATCGGCACGCAGATGGTCGCCAAGGGCCACCACTTCCCGCGCGTCACGCTCGTCGGCATCATCAACGCGGACACCGCACTGCACCTCGCCGACTTTCGCGCCAACGAGCGCACCTTCGGTCTCATCGCGCAGGTGGCGGGGCGCGCGGGGCGCGGCGAACTGGGCGGCGAAGTGCTCGTCCAGACCTACAACCCGGACCACTACGCCATCCAGTACGCGGCGCGCCACGACTTCGAGGGTTTCGCCGAACGCGAACTCGACGAGCGCGACATGCTCGGCCTTCCGCCGGAGCGCCGTTGCGCGCTGCTCACCATCTCGGCGCACGAGGAAAACGACGCACGCGCGGTGGCACGCGGGATCGCCGAACTGCTCGAGCCCGAGGCGCGCGAGCGCAAGGTGGAGCTGCGCGGACCGGCCAAGGCACCGCTCGAACGCGTGCGCGGACGCTGGCGTTTCATGGTGCTGATGTTGGCGGACGACGCGGGCGCGCTGGCGCACCTGTGCCGCGTCGCGCGCGCCGCTCGCTTCCCCGGGCGCATCGACCTC
Organism: uncultured bacterium; assembly: GCA_965369495.1. Taxonomy (GTDB): domain Bacteria; phylum Planctomycetota; class PLA2; order PLA2; family PLA2; genus JBCDBY01. The sequence goes on along the minus strand of CBDURV010000502.1, from coordinate 168 downwards.
ACCGTCGACGTGGATCCGGTCGCCGTGCTTTAGCTCGCTGCGCTTCGCTTGTTGTGGGCGTTGGGCTGTGGGCTGTGGGCTCTGGGCGGGGGGCTTTTCGCCGCGACCAGGCCACACACGTGCGCACGCACGCGAGGGTACATCGCGTCGTTGAACCGCGAATGCAGA